>NZ_JBBMMD010000017.1:0-798 GCF_037844525.1 Tepidibacter sp. Z1-5
GACTACCTGGTTGATAGGTTCAGGGTGTAAGCTCAGTAATGAGTTCAGCTGATGAATACTAATAGATCGAGGACTTAACCTAATTTAAATCTGGTCAATTTTGAAAGTATTAAAACCTAATACTTACAATTTAAAAGATTATGTGGTTATTACAGCAAAGAGGATACACCTGTTCCCATTCCGAACACAGAAGTTAAGCTCTTTAGCGCCGATGGTACTTGGGGGGCAGCCCCCTGGGAGAGTAGGACGTAGCCACGTAATCTTTTTTTTATGTATTTTTTTATTTCTGTATAGTGGTTAAATGAAAAATATGCTATCTAAATACCGTTAATACATTAAATATCGTAATTAGAACTAAATATTATGTCTTATTAAATATACTAAAACTTCTTGAACTCGTTTAGGCTCAGACACAAGAAGTTTTCTCTAATTTGGAAAAATTATAGCTCTTAATCCCAAAACAAATGACATTAAAATACCGCTAATGTTGTAAATATTTTTAATGCCATTTGTTTTTTAATATGTTTCTTAGATATGAAATGGATTTAAATATATGTTGTTTTCAAAAAAGACAAAAAGAAACAAAGGTAATTAATTCATTACCATTATTTTTAATGAATATTCTGTTTTATTTCTTACCTAAATTATCATAAATTAAAACTCAACTGCTCATACGAAGGATTACACATTGCATTAGCAATAAGGTTTGCAAGTTTAGTTACGGTCGGAATATCTACAATTATTTCATTGAAAGTACGCTTTACAAATCCTTTTACATTTCCTACTTTTTTCACTAAG
>NZ_JBBMMD010000018.1:0-23163 GCF_037844525.1 Tepidibacter sp. Z1-5
ACGAAAAAATTATTCTTCGAGCATAGCCCCTATGAGATATGAAACTGCTATTGGCCATCAAGCTCAATTAGATTGGAAAGAAAATATGGAATTTGTTTTAAGTAACGGAGAAGTAATTAAAATTAATATCTTTGTGATTATACTATCTTACTCAAGATTTAGAGTATACAGACTATCTCTTAGCAAAGAACAGGATGTACTATTTTCCTTCTTAAATGAGGCATTTGAAACATTTGGAGGTGTTCCGAAGGAATTGCTAACTGATAATATGAAGACAGTTATGGATGTTGCAAGAACTAATAATTCTAAAGGTAAGGTAAATACTAGGTTTCAACAATTTGCAGATGATTATAATTTTAAAGTCAGACCATGTATTGCAGGAAGGCCTAATACAAAAGCTAAAGTAGAAGCTCCTATGAAGCTATTGGATGAAATCCGTGCATATAACGGAATGTTAGATTATAGTGAATTAAATCAATTAGTAACAAGACTAAATAATAGAATCAATAACACTTGTCATACTTCAACAGGAAAAATACCGATTTTACATCTAAAAAAAGAAAAAGATTTCTTATGTGCTCTACCTAGAACACAAATAAGAAACCTTTATACAATCAAATCGATATCTGTAACTGTAAATCCTCAAAGTATGATTAATTACAAATCAAAACAATACTCTGTCCCACCAGAGTATATTAACAAGAGACTAAAACTACAAATATACGATGATCAAATACATATTTATTATAACACAAATTTGATTACTATACATAAGATGAAAAATCAAATACTTAACTATCATCCTGATCATTATGTAGAAATTAGCTCTTTGACATTAAAAAAATCTATTGGTGAAATAAGAGAAATAGCAAAAAATAACTTACATATGATAGGAGAGGTATATAAAAATGACTAGTTCATACACACAGTTAATAAATAACCTAGAGTATTTGAAATTAAAGCAAATGATTACACACCTTGATGAAGTAATAAACTTTATAAATTCTAACAATCTATCCTTTATAGAGGGACTCAACAAGCTAACAACACATGAAATTGACTTTAAAGAAGCTAATATGATTCGTTCAATGGTAAAAGTAGGAGCTTTTCCTCATCAGAAAGAATTGAAGGATTTTGATTTTGAATTTCAACCAAGTATTAATAAACAACAAATTCTAGATTTTCAAACGCTTCGCTTCTTAGAACAAAAAGAAAATCTTGTATTTCTAGGTTCAAGTGGTGTTGGAAAGACTCACTTAGCAACTTCTATAGGGATTGCTGCCGCAAAGAAGAGATATAGTACCTATTTTATTAAGTGTCATGATTTACTACAGCAACTAAAAAAAGCGAAGCTTGAAAATAGACTAGATGCTAGACTTAAGCATTTTGCTAAATATAGATTGCTAATAGTTNATATGCTAATATGAAAACTATATCTATAATTATCAAATATTTGTTTAAATCTATGGTCTAAAAATTCATTTGCTTGTGATATCCAAAGTTTTTCTGGATAATCATCTTCTATATAATTTATTTGTGAAGAATTTTTATTTAAATCTAAATAAAATTGTACTTTTTTATTATTTTTAGGATGAACCGTAAGTTGATAATCCCCATCCCATATATATCTTGCCAAATCTACAGTAAATTCTTCTTGATATTTTTTCTCTAAATAGCCTTGTGCTTGTTCCTTAATTTTATCTTCATTCAAAAAAAACATAAAACAAAATACTTTGAATACAGCTAAAATTATTATCATCAAACTAAAAATTATTTTTTTCATTATTAGCACTACAACCTTTCATCGTTTATATTTTTATCCTTTATATAACAATGAGTTGCTATGATAGCATAAAATACGAAGACTATTTGCCGTCCTAGTTTATTTGAAAATTTATTCTCAAGTAATATTACAATAAAAGAATTATAACCAAAATTTTTATTACTTTTAATTTCTCTTACCTATCTACTAACAGTCCCAGGAACTAAGCTGTTTTTTCTAGCAACTAATACATTACTCCTTGTTTCTAAAGCTTCATTTACTATATTTTTTTAATTCTTCATAATAATATTTTTCCTTAAATTGAACTTACTCCTATAAAACTATGATACAAAATTCATTCAGATTTTTCCAAGATAATTAGGATGCTTATTAGGCAATAAGTTCTTATACTTATTAACAATAGTTCTAAATACTTATATATCTTCACGCTTTTTAGCAATAAAGTAAGCACATATTGAGATAATGCATGCAACTATATAAAACATGTAATTAATTTCTTTCTCTTTTTTTAAAAATAATACAACATTAGTATTTAAATCAACAACAAATTTATATCTTCCTTCTTTTTTTATATCAAAGGCTAAAATACTTTTCGTTTTAAGATATCTATGCTCTTTTCCTCTTATATATTCTCTTACTGAAACTTCATTCATTGAACCATCAAAAACTTTGAATTTTAAATCAGTCATCTTTATTTGAGGATATTCTACATACTTACCTTCATAATCACTTTTATACTCTTGGTACAATACATATGTACCTTCTTCAGATAGTTCTATTTCTGTTTCTGTAGGTGCTAAGAAATAGATAGGTTCGGGATTAGAAACTGTACTAAATACTAAAAAAACCAAAGTTATAAAGATACTTCTTATACAGTTAAAGACTTTATTTTTCCACAAAATGTAATCTCCCTTCTTATTTTTTTATTGCTTTGAACTCCAAAACTAAATAAAATTCATTCCTTAAGAATATATTGTAAAAAAAGTTATTCCAAATAAAGTATTTTTTTACGTTAGGGTTGATAATGTATTAATCCATAAAAAATCCATATGAACAATAGACATGGTAATAAACTTATTAAAGCTAGTATTATATATTTTTTTTCTTTTTTTTTGAAACTAATGACACAAAAAAATATAGTTGCTATTAGTCCTATGCAAAATAATAAAAAGAAATATAAAAGTCCTAATCCCAAACGTCATTCCTCCTTTTTATATTAGAGCCTTAACAGAAACTCCTTATTAGTTTCTGTTACTACTCGATAACATTATATTTAATATCCTCAAATTTCATAGACAATTACTCATTAAACTATTTTTCTCTATAGAATTATTCTATTCATTTCTTTTCCATCAACCCAAACCTATATAACTATATAATAATAGTGCTCTTACCGCTTTTAAATATATCTTTTATTTAACGCAAAAATCCCCGATATAAAAACTATAAACAGTTTCTTTTTATCAGGTCGGTTGCACCACTAACTCCATACGAACTAGGTGCCCAAATTTAATTCGTATATCATGATTTTCCTAAATATTAGCAATATTCTCTATAATTTAATGATTTTATAATATCATAAATTTAACCAGAATCCTACATCTTTTAACATTTGTATATTTTATTCTTATATCTAATTTCTATATATAAATCATATGTTAAATATTAAAATTCAACATATAGTTTATATTTTTTTACTATACCTTATTTCCATTTATAGGATATACCAGACGCTATATCCAATAGTCGACACGATAACTTTTTTATCCATAATATTTACTATGATAAAACATATATATGTATAATCTTTACAGTAAAATACAAAAAATATTGTTTTAATCGAGAGAACCTCCTAAGTTTAAAGATTACTTAATTTACATATTGGATATTTCATAATTTATATATTATAATATTTGTATTATATTTTAGAAAGTACATATATTTAACGACATCAGATTTCTCTAAATATATACTTGTTGGCTTTATAAATGAAGATATTTCTAGTTTAGCTGACTGTAATTACATAGGTCAAGTTTATGCAGCCCCTGGGATAATAAAGCATATAAAAAATACCAAAGATTATTTAAAAGATTGTGTAGTGTTTCTAGTGATAAAAAGGGAGAAAATTCTATTCAAAATGAATTAATTATAGCTGATACTCTAAGTGGTAATCACAATACTGAATTAATAACTTTGCAAAACCAATGTGTGAATTTAAAAACATTTCGTCATAATATAGAAAATTATATAATTAAAGAAATTGACGAAGAAGATTTTTAAAAGTTATAAAAGGCTTTATATTTGATTAGAATTGAATTATTTTTCGAAAATTACTTTTTATCATTTCAAATCAACACAAATAAAAACTAATTAAATTGGCTAAAAATCAAAAACGCTCAAAGTTAAGATGTAGTGTTTCCAGTAGGTTGAGAGGTTGAAAATGTCATTAAAAAAGTCATGTTATGGCAAAATTAAATTTGTAAATAAATCCTAAAAAGGATAAATATGTTATAATTAAAATATTAATTATTATATAATTATACAAAAGTGTTTTTATTTATAAATAGGTTTGCAAAGTGGGAGTGATTATATGAATAACAAAATAATGATTTTTACAGATGGTGGAAGTCGTGACAATGGATCAAACAATGCAAGAGCCTCTTTAGGATACAGAATGAAATATAAAAACCATGTTAAAAATGGATATTTACCTATTCCAAATGGAACTAATAATATGGCAGAAATTCAAGCTGTTACAGAAGGTTTAAAATGCTTAAAGAAATTTAATATTCCAGTTGAAATCTACAGTGATAGTGCATATACAGTAAACTGTTGTAGAGATAAATGGTACTCTAAGTGGCTTGTTAATGGATGGAATACATCTAAAAAAGAGCCTGTATTAAATCAAGATAGATGGAAAGATTTAATAGAGCAAATTCAAAAATTTGAAGACATTACATTCTATCACTTGTCAGGTCATGTAAAACTACATTTGCCTGCCCATGTGGATAAAGGATATGCTAAATTCTTAAAGAATAATCCTACTAAACAACATGTAACAAGAAATCAATATATTGATTTACAGTTGGAAAATCATAAATCCGACCTATTGACGAATATAGGTATGAATGAATTAGATGGAAGAGAATCTGAGAATGAAAAACTATGGAAGTTGATAAACTCTGATTTAAGAAAAATGCTGGATGAAGGCTTAATGAAACTTTAAATAAAGAAAGTTATAAATGAACCTGAATATATAGGTACTCATCCTAAAAAAGTTGATACGAGTATAGAGTTTATAAAAAAGATAAATGATAATATATTAGTAGCCACAGAACTCGACATAAAAGAAAATTATATATACGTAGCTTCTATGTATCCTATACATCAATCTAAAATTGATAACAGAGTTAATAGTGGAAGATTTAAAAAACTATGATGTTAACTTGAAAAAAAGCTACTTTTATATGTATAATTAATATATATAACAACATAAACTATTATTAATTAAATTTGAAGTTGGAAATAGCTCCCAACACGCTACTCAGGTAGTAATCAGAGATGCAGGATACGCCGCCCTGCCATCTTTTACATAATAAACCTTATCATTTATTACTGTAGTAGATTTATCAGAATTATACCCCTCTTGTATGTTCCATCTATATATAAGATTTGGATTTCCTATACTTTTTTCTTTATCTATACCTCCTTCTTTTGATGAAAGAAAAAAATTAGCTCCATTTGGAGGAGGTCCTTGATACATCTTAAGAGTACCATTTGAAGTATTTTTAAAATCAAGATAACCACTCTCTTCTACTGTAGCTTTCCCCTCATCATTTACCTTACAATATACATCTCGACCCATTACAGCTCCTCCAGAATGATAATAAAACCAGAGAGTTTTATCTGCTTTATAAAATGTCAAACTATTATTAAACCCATAGTTTGTATCTATTTCATAGGAATACACTAATTCTTTATTAGATATATTACTATCCTTAGCTCTATACACTTTATTTGTCTTATTTACAGTCTCTACAAAATAATAATAACCATCAAATACCGCAACATTATTTTCACCTGCATATTTAGGAAGATTTACTGTTTTTACCTGTGGGTTATTAGATTTTATTATAAGTCCTTTTGATTTATCCCAAACATATTCCCATCCAAATGTATCATGTGCAAATTTCCATGTGAGTGGAAAATATGTCATATCTTTATTAATATGTAAACAACTTGATATATATGAAAATGTTTTAGGATTCGTATTCGGAACTTTAGGCGGGATAATAATAGCTAAAAAGCTTTGGTGCAACGAAATATCAAATACTAACCAAGCTTATTCTTCCTTCTAATGTAGGAAATATTATAAATATAGTTAAGATTAATATAGGTATGTCTTTGGTTGGTGTTATAATTGGGGAGTTTTTAGTATCAAGATATGGAATAGGATATTTGATAGTTTACGGCGGTTAAGTATTTAAGCTAAACCTTGTTATGATGGGGGTATTTGTTCTTGCAATATGTGCTCTTTTGATGTATCAAATAGTTAATATAATTGAAAAAAGATATAAAGCTAAATAAGACTTAAGCCTATATCTAAAAATCACTTGTAATATTTAGATATAGGCTCATTTTTTAGTTCCTTATTTTATTAGCTTAAATATTTATTTTATGGCTTAAGCCACATCCCTATTAATTTTTATATTTTCAGCTGATTTATATGAAGAAAAGACTAGGCCACACATTATAATAGATAGTACTATATATAAAACCCATGCTCCATTATAACTTCCAAACTTATCATATATAATCCCTGATATAGGAGCTCCTAAAACTGCACCTAATGTTCCAAGTAAAGTTAATAATCCAAATATAGCTGCATAATCTTTCTTGCCAAATATATCACCTACTAAAAACGGTATTGAAACAGTTGCCATACCAGCTCCTATTGCAAATAAAACACCAAATGCTATTGCCACTATTTTAAATGATGCAAATATCATAGCTAAAGATCCTAATATAAATGAACTTGTTCCTATTAAGAAACCTTTCTTTCCACCAAGTTTATCAAATATAGAACCAAGTAAAACCTTAGCAACTATAACTGATAATAAATATATAGAACTTGCATTAGCTACAAATGAAGTATCATAACCTAAATCTAATAAATGTGATGGAAAATGTGTTACTATACCCAGGATAATTAAGTTTATTAAAAAGCAAGATAGTGCTATAGTCTTAAATGTAACACTCTTTTTTATATCCTTTAACATATACCCACTTACTTCTTCAGCGTTAATATTTCCTTGTATCTCTTTATAACCATAAGGTTTTTGATTTACTTCATCAGGAGATTTTTTCACTAGCACTAAAATAAGAGGTAATGTTAATACTAACGAAACTATACCTAAAACTAAATAAGCTTTATTCCATGTGTAATTATTTAGCATATATATTGTAACTTGAGTAAATAAAAATCCTCCTACTCCGCTCCCTGCAAATATTATTCCTGTAATTTGTCCTTTTTTTTCTATAAACCAGTTATTTATTAACATATTTATAGGTATTAAAGTGGAAAATGCTAATCCTATTCCTACTAATATAGATTCCACATACAATATATATATATTAGAAGCTAAAGAATATCCAACTAATCCACCACCTATCAATAAAGAACCTAGTGCCATTATTGATTTTATACCATATTTATTTATAGCCTTTGATACAAAAGGTGCACTTAGTGCAAATGCCAATGTAATTATAGCAGGTAATAAAGATACTTGTGATCTAGATGCATTTAATGAGTCTGATATCGGCTTTACAAATAAACCTGCACAGTTCATTACTATTGCATATGTTGTACTCATTAACATAAATCCTACAATCGCTATCTTCCATCCATAAAACTTATTTTGATTATTCTTCATTGTCTTTTCTCTCCCTCACTAGAATACTATTTTTCATTTTTCTCTAGCTATCATATTATATATATTATTTATGACTTGTGTAGCCATAATTATTGGGTCAATACAATCTTCAGGTGCAGACGCATGACCTCCAACTCCTTGATCAATCATAACCTTAGCTCCACAGTCATTCTCTTCTCCATTTTATGATATCGTTTTCAACACTTTCAATTTCTTCTCATAAGTTCATATCTGTCCCTCCATCGTAACTATTATTTAACTTTATTATAAGATTTTTGTTATTCTTTAAATAATCTTAATTTTATATAAGTTGTTATAATTTTTTTTTATAACAAAGCATATTTTTTATGATATAATATAAAAAAATCAAAATACTTATAGGAGTCTTTTATGAAATTAGAGCATGTACATTATATATTAGAAATTGTTAGATTAGGGTCAATAAACAAAGCTGCAAAATCATTATTAATGACTCAACCCAATTTGAGTTTTTCTATAAAGTCTTTAGAGAATGTAGTAGGTTTCAAAATATTTAATAGAACAAATAAAGGAATTGAATTAACTAGAAAAGGAGCTCAGTTTTTAGAGCATGCGAAATCTATAAAATCATCATTTGATGCTATAACCAATTTATCTGATAACAATAAAAATATTAGTGACACTATATTAAACCTATCTCTTTCATCCCAATATAATTCACAAGCATTCTATGCTTTAATGGATTTATATAAAAAAAATAATAATAACAATATAAACTTTAAAATAAAACAAACAAGTTTTTCAGAAATAGTAAATGATGTAAGTTCAGGATATTCAGATATAGGTTTTATATCTATTGATTCCTCTCAAAAAAAAACAATTAATAATGTATTAAATTTAAATGGATTAGAATTTGTTCATCTATCAAATACTAAATTGTATGCATGTATGTCAGAAAATCATCCTCTATCAAATAAAGATTGTGTCACACTTGATGAACTTACTAATTTTCCATTAGTAATTCTTAATTTTACTGTTAAAGAGTTTTTATATTCTTCTCTTCTATCCAAGATAAAGTTTGATGAATTTAAGCAAAAAATACAAGTAAATAATTATCATTCTTTGATGCTTACTTTGAATGAATTAAATGCTATATCTTTTAAAATGATTTTCTCTACTATGACTTCTACGTCTAACTTCTTTAGTCCTTTAAAAGGTACTTTTAAACAGATTGATATGGATGAAGATATTTATTTTGAGTTTGGATATATAAAACCTTCTAAAAGTAGCCTTTCCCCTATTGCCTTAGATTTTTTAGATATATTAGAATTATACATTAATGACTAGAAAATAAGCCACATTCAAAATATTTTGAGTGGGGCTTATTTTTTACATACTTATACCAAAACAATATTTTAATTTTAACTTTTTTGCTATTTAAATGACATTGAAGAAGCTATATCCATGGCAAACAAAATAGCCGTTCTCTCGAAACGCCCAGCAACAATAAAAACCATCCATGAAATAAATCTTACAGTAGAAGGAACCAAAACACCACTTTTGTCAAGAGAAGCTCCTGAATTTAAAGATTATTTCAATACTATATGGAAGGAGCTTGATATAGATGGAAAAGACAAACTACTCTAGTGAATACACAACTTATCTAAAATCAGTTAAATCAAATAAAAGAAAAATTATATTCTACCAAATATCAGTGCTTATACTATTTGTGCTAATCTGGGAAATGGCAGCTAACTTTAATCTTATAGATGTATTTTTAACTAGTAAGCCATCTGATATATTTAAATTATTCATAAAATATTCTTCAAATGGAGAAATATTTAAACATGTAGGAATATCTGTATACGAAACAGTTTTGGGATTTGTATTTGGAACTGTAGGAGGCATAATAATAGCTATAATCCTTTGGTGGGATGAAACTTTAGCTAAAATATTAGATCCATTTTTAGTTGTATTAAATGCGCTTCCAAAGACAGCTCTTGCTCCTATCCTTATAATATGGGCTGGAGCGGGAATTACTGGTATAGTAGTTATAGCTCTTACTATATCAATAGTAGTTACAATACTTTCAGCTTATAATTACTTTATAACCGTTGAAGAAGAAAAGATAAAAATGCTAAAGAGCTTTGGCGCAACTAAATATCAAATACTCACAAAGCTTATTCTTCCTTCTAATGTAGGAAATATAATAAATATAGTTAAGATCAATATAGGTATGTCCTGGGTTGGAGTTATAGTTGGAGAATTCTTGGTATCTCGATATGGTATAGGTTATTTGATTGTTTATGGTGGTCAGGTATTTAAGCTAGATCTTGTTATGATGGGTGTATTCGTTCTTGCTATATGTGCTCTTTTGATGTACCAAATAGTTAATATTATTGAGAAAAAATATAAAGCTAGATAAAACTTAATCCTATATCTAAAAATCACTTAATCATTTTTAGATATAGGATTATAATTTTCTGCTTTAATTGATTTTCTCTTCTTTATTTTATCAATAATCCATATAACAATAGGAAAAATCAGGTAGTTTCTAGTCTAATCATTGAAATATATAGTACTTCTAATAATTTTTACTTCTGTATTTGATTTATTAATAAGCTTTAATTCTTTAGATTCTTCATTTCTTTCAATATAATTTAGAATTAAGTCACCTTCTTGAAGTGTCTCTTGTGAATTCATATATATATCTATACCTCCACTGATTACATACAAAACATCCACTACGTAATCATAGCCCCTTTGATTATTCTCAAATATTATTTTTTTTGAGCTACACTCCTCAATGCATATATATTCTAAATCCCCTTCACATCCGTTCATCATCAGATTAAAATCTGTAACTCTTCCATAACTCTTTGTTTTCCAATCTCCACAGAAACTATCCTGTTCAAATTCTTTAAGCTTTACACTATAATGATTCTGATGTTCTAAAAGTAACTCTCCATCTAAAATCATTATTTTCCTTTTAATATTAGGTAGATGAGTAAATACAGATTCATCAACATCGACCCTTGCAGAACTCAACCTCCACTTAAAATTAAGTTTTTTATAATCAGAATCATATGGATATATACATAACTGTGTAGTAGTCCCTCCAGACCACTCACTTGTATTATGTTCGCTCTTTCTTATAATTTTAATATTTTTCTCCACCCTATATTCCCCTGCCTTTTTTTAATTGTTCATTAAATTCTTTCTTTAATAGTATTTATAGTTCTTGAAATGAAAGCATATACCCTTTGTATTTTCTATTAATTTGTTTGAATACTTGTTGTAGTAATTTTGCCATCTACTTTACTTAAATTCTTTATTTTTAAAGTGGGGTTACTAATACCGCATTCATTCAAAATATTTTTAAATACTTTAAATTCATTTCTCTTTATTACTACTTCAACTTTGTATCTTGCCTCTCCGTTATTACCTCCAGCAAGAAAATTATTAACAGTATAGCCTACCGCTCTAAGTTTTTCTGCTATTTCAATCATTTTATCTTTATTATTTAAGAATAAATCTACTTCTAAAATACCAAGTGCTAATCGTTCTTCAATTTTTGATCCGATAAAAACCCCTGCAGGTTTACCTAATGCATATGCTATAGTAAAATGCATTCCCTTTGAACTAGTCACTTTATTAACTACCATTGCAAAAATCATCGCATCTATAAATACCAAAAAATAAACTGGATTCATAATTTTTTTTGATATTAATATAGATTTTAGCGTTGCTAAAATATTGGTAAAAGACGTTATTAGAAATAATCCAATAAGTGAAATTATAACTTCTTTTGTCATCCTTACACCTCCTTTTTTACTTTTTTCTTAGCTTTCAGATAAAAAAACTAATAATATATTAGTGAATAATTAGTTATTTGATAAAATTTCATGGTTAAAAGCTTACTTGTTCATACTAAATATGTATATTCTGTGAAAATATTACAACACATAAGCAACCTAGCCTCTTATATGAAAAATCAAATAAATTTAATTATACAATTTTTTCATTTGAGTAATTTAAATAATTTATCTTGGAAATTCAATAATAGAATAAACGGGATTTAATGATTCGAATTTTTTAAGAATTCTTAACATAAAAAGAAATGAGTTTACATTATTGTTTTATGTTAAGACTAAAATGAAAAGTATCTTAATAATAACTTTTGAATTAACGATAAGTTTATTTTTAAAAATCATTTGTACTCCTACTCAGTTTCATCAGGTCAACAACCCAACTTTTCTATTATATCATTCATTTCACAAGAAATCAATATATAAATTAGTTAAATACAAAAAGACTTATAAATATGATCATATTTATAAGCCTTATTTTTACTATATACTATTTTTTACAACGATGTTCTACTTTCGCAGTATTCACATTTATATTCCTTATTTTCCTCATTTACTAATATAAATTCAACTTCATCTATATTCTCAACAGTAGTTATACATCTTGGATTTTTACATTTAAATATTCCCTTTACTGTCTTCGGAATCGAAAGCTTTATTTTTTCTTTTATTTTTTCATCTTCTATTACATTAACAGTTATATTTGGATCTATTATCCCAAGCACTGTAAAATCTATGTTTATTTCATTTTCAATTTTTATAATATCCTTTTTCTCCATTGCATTTGAGCTTACATTCTTAAGAAGTGCCACCGAATAATCTGCCTTATGAAGTCCTAATTGTTTGAATATCTTATATCCACATCCAGCCTTTATATGATCTATTACTATTCCTTTTCTTATACTATTTATATTAAGCATCTAAATCAACCCCCAATAACTTCATAATCAAAGCCATTCTAACAAACATACCATATCTAGCTTGTTCAAAATACACAGCTCTAGGATCGTCATCTACTTCAATTGATATTTCATTTACTCTTGGAAGTGGGTGTAGTATAAGCATATCTTCTTTTGCAGTTTTCAATTTGTCTTTTGTAAGTATATAACTGTCTTTAAGTCTTAGATATTCTTCTTCATTTATAAATCTTTCTCTTTGAACTCTAGTCATATAAAGTATATCAACCTTATCTATTACTTCTTCTAAGCTTGAAGTTTCATAGTAGTTTCCTTCTATTTCTTCTTTTATATAGTCTGGTATTTTAAGTTCAGATGGGGATATGAATACGAACTTTATGTTTTGATATCTTGCCATTGCCTTAACTAACGAGTGAACAGTACGACCAAACTTTAAATCTCCACAAAGTCCTATAGTAAGATTGTTTAAATCTCCTTTTAAAGATTTTATAGTAAGAAGATCTGTAAGGGTTTGAGTAGGATGTTGATGTCCTCCATCACCTGCATTGATTACAGGTATATTTGAATGTTTAGCTGCAAGATGTGCACTACCTTCTTTTGGATGTCTCATAGCTATTATATCAGCATAGCATCCAACAGTTCTTATAGTGTCAGCAAGTGATTCTCCCTTTGATACAGAAGATGATCCTGGCTCAGAAAAACCTACTAAACTTCCACCTAACCTAAGCATAGCAGCTTCAAAACTAAACCTAGTTCTAGTAGATGGCTCATAAAATAATGTAGATAATAACTTCCCTTTGCAAACATCAACGTATTTTTCTGGATTTTGAATTATTTTTTCACCAAGACTTAATACTGAATCTAACTCTTGTAGTGAAAAATCATTTGGTTGGATTAAATTTCTTCCTTTTAACATGATATTACCTCCTTTACAGCCTCTCTGGACTACTTTAAAAGATCTCTTGTATATTACAAAATGCCTCTCTATATAGAAAGGCATAATTACAGACATACTCATCTAAATACGCACTTAAATGCATATTTAAAATTTATCCATATTTACAACCTTCCTAGCCTCTCTGGACCAGTATTAAAGATTCGTTTTATTAATAAATATCGTACCATTATAAATATTGCATGTCAATATATTTTATAAGGTTATATTTGGATATTTTATTATTAATCTAAAACGAAAATTCATCTTTATTCTTTTATTTTAATCCAGCTGCTATTCTAACTTTTTCTTGATGATTCTCATCTACCAGTCCATCCTTATGTCTAGTACTATTTAAAAAATGTATATCAAAATGACCCTCAAAATTATTATCAGTTATATACTGTACACTATGTGGCATAAACGTCATTGATCCTGCTATTTTTCTTCCATCTACTTCTACTAAAATAGCTCTAGTATTCCACGAATATCCTCCCCAAACTTGTTTTGCTATAGCAGTATCATTACTTGTCAAAGGTTCACAATCAGCATGATTTGCTCCTATAGTTCTTTTTACCATAAAAGTTTTTCCTGTTTCTACATCTGTAATCTTAGCTATATCGTTAATTGCCATTAAATACAGTGCCTCACTCCACCAATCGAGATATTCTCCATACTGACTTCCCATAGTTTCTTTTACAGGTATGTTGTGAACTGGGACCCTCAATTCTTGTCCTATGCTAAGCTGACTGCTTGTCGTTAGATTATTTGCATCTAGCAGTTCCTGCATCGGAATTCCATAGTCAATGCTTATACTCCAAGTATTCTCTCCAGCTTGAACCTTATGAGTCTCATATGTTATGGTCGGTTCTTTAGGTTCTACTTTCCCTTTAAGATAAATTGTTTGACCCTCATATATTGTATTTGAAGATAGATTATTTATACTTTTTAAAGAATCCACTGATACATTAAACATTTGAGATATTTTCCATAAGGTATCTCCTTTTCTCACTATGTACTTTGTGGTATCAACACTTTTATTATCTTGATTTATTATTAGTTTTTGTCCTATATATAGATTGTCAGAAGTTAGATTGTTGTCTTTTTTTATTTTATCAACAGTTGTATTATAAGTTTGAGATAATTTATATAGTGTATCTCCTGATTTGACTACATAAACATTATTAGATACTATCTTCAAGTTTTGATCGATATATATAGTATCACTAGTTAAATTATTTACGGATTTTATTTCATTAATAGATACGTTAAATTTATTAGAAATAGACCATAAGCTATCTCCACTTTGAACCTTATAATCTATAAAAGAACTTTGATTTATACCAGATTCATTAGTAGCTGCAAATGCTTGTGTATTTGGAATACTAAATGATGTAACCAACATAGATCCTAACATAACTTTACATATAGCTATTTTAAGATTAGGAAACTGAGTTTTTATATATTCCTGTACCTGATCTATAAATTTAGCATTGTTGTTTTCTTTTATTTTATCTAGTTCATATGCAAATTCTGTATTAATATTATTTAAGTATATTACTAATAAATACTCTCCATTTTCCTGTTTCAATTTATAGTTTTTAATAAATTCTATTTTAATCACCCCTATATATAATAATATTTTTATTATTATCAATTTTGTATGCTTTATGCACAACTCAAGTTATATCCTTGCAAGTCTATATTATTATTTGCTATACTACACATAATAATATACAAGGAGAGTTTAATATTATGAGAAAAGCTACTTTAAATGATTTAAATACTGTTATGAATATAATAAAAGAAACTGTAAAAGATATGAATTCATCTGGCAACTATCAGTGGGATAATAATTATCCTAATAAAAATACCTTTGAAAATGATATAAATAACAACACTTTATATATAAAAGAAATTGACGGAGATATAGCTGGATTTATATGTATTGACTATAACGAAGCTAAAGAATACGATGAACTCAACTGGTCTTCAAATCAAAAATCAGCTGTTATTCATAGAATGGCTGTTAATCCTAATTTCAGAAGAAGAGGAATAGGTACTAAGTTGATAGACTTTGCAAAAAAAATATCTATAGATAAAAACATAAACCATATAAAAACTGATACTCATTCTTCAAACGATAAAATGGATAATTTATTTAGAAAATGCGGGTTTAATCCAGTAGGAGAAGTTAAATTTGCAGGAAAAGAAGATACTTTTATATGTTATGAAATTGTACTAAAATAGCCTTTACTATAAAAACTTTTTTAATTAAATGTATTCAATCCCTGAAAATTCAAACTTTAAAATAGAGATTATTAAAATGTTAGCGAATGATTTAAAGATTTCTATATAAAACTTGTATTACGTTGTTTGAATATCCGTTAAGAAAGTTCGTTGTCTGACCAACGGGAGTTTAGAACTTTTAGGATATTTAATAAGACGTAATGCTTAGTTTTATTTGAAATAGTTAACACATAAGCTGTATTTTAATAATCTCTATTTTTTGCCGACAATCCAATTTTAATAATTAATCTTAAATTTCCATTATTATAGGTATTACATAAGGTCTTCTCTTTGTTTTTTCGTATAAATATCTCTCTATTGATTTTTTCATATTTCTTTTAAGTGTATACCACTCTGTTATATTGTTTTCTAAGCATCTATCAAGTTCTTTTTTTGCAATTTCTTTGACAGAGTTTATTAATTCCTCGGACTCTTTAACATATATGAATCCCCTACTTATTATATCTGGTCCTGCTATTACACTGTGAGTCTCTTTCTCTATTGTAACAACTATATTCATCATTCCATCTTGAGCCAAATTTCTTCTATCCCTAAGAACTATATTACCTACATCTCCAACTCCTAGACCATCTACGAATACACTTCCAGTTCTAACCTTGGCACCTTTTTCTGCTTTATCTTTTGATAGTTTCAAAACATCTCCAGTTTCTAATGTAAATATATTCTCTCTGTTCATTCCAAGTTTATTCGCAAGATTTGCATGATGCTTTAAATGTCTGTACTCTCCATGAACAGGCATAAAATACTTAGGTGTAGTCAAAGAATGCATAAGTTTTAATTCTTCTTGGAACGCATGTCCAGATACATGAACATCTTCTAAGTCCTTGTATATAACTTCTACATTTTTTCTATATAATTCATTTATAACTTTAGATACAAGCTTATCATTACCTGGTATCGGAGATGCCGATATTATAAATAAATCATTTGGCTTTATCTTTATCTGTCTGTGATTATCAAAAGCTATTCTAGTAAGAGCTGCCATTGGTTCTCCTTGACTTCCAGTTGTTATTATAGTTATATTCTCATCTTCATAATCATCTATCTCATCTACCTCTATTATATATTCATCAGGTATATGAAGGTATCCCAGTTCTCTTGAAACCTGAGATATATTGACCATACTTCTTCCACTAAATACTACTTTTCTATTGTATCTTATAGATGCATTTATTATTTGCTGCATTCTATGTATATTAGAAGCAAATGTAGCGACTATAACTCTTCCCCTTGCTTTACTAAATACTCTAGTTAATGTCTCTCCTATTGATTTTTCTGATAATGTATGACCTTTTCTCTCTACATTAGTACTATCTGCCATAAGAAGAAGTATACCTTCACTTCCAAGTTCTGCAATCCTTTTTAGATCCATAGGAAGATAATCTATAGGTGTATAATCTATCTTAAAATCACCTGTATGAAGTATAGTTCCAACAGGTGTATGAATAGCTATACTACAAGAGTCTGCTATACTATGAGTAACTCTTATAAATTCCATTTTAAAATGATTTAGCTTCACTATATCTGAAGCATTAACCGGATTAAGAATGCAGCTTGACAGCAGATTGTGTTCTTTAAGTTTGTTCTCTATTATTCCAAGCGTCAACTTTGTTCCGTAAAGCGGAACATTAATCTGTTTTAGTATATACGGTATAGCTCCTATGTGATCTTCATGTCCGTGAGTTATAAATATGCCCTTTACCTTATCTTGATTTTTTAACAAGTAGCTTATATCTGGTATTATCATATCCACACCATACATGTCCTCATCAGGAAAAGCTATACCACAGTCTACAACTACAATCTCATCTTCATATTCAAATGCAGTAATATTTTTACCAATCTCTCCAAGTCCTCCTAAAGGAATTACTTTTACACAATTTTCATTTTCCATTTCTTATCCTCCTTTTTAAATTACTTAATAGTATAAGTTTTCCTTATTAGAAAATCTTTATTCAAAAATATATATACTTATAGTACAATGATATCTATACACTAAAGGAGTGATTATATTGGAAAAACTTTTTTATGAAGATCAATACCAAAAATCTTTTACTGCAAATACATTAGACGTAATTGAGAAAGAAGGTAAATTTCATATAGAGCTAGACAAAACTTGCTTTTATCCAGAAGGAGGGGGGCAACCTAGTGATACAGGATTTATAGAAGATGTTAAGATAACTTATGTATATGAAGAAAATAATCATATATATCATGTTGCCGATAAAAAGCCTAATAAAAAAAACAAGGTCAAATGTTCAATAGATTGGGATAGAAGATTTGACCATATGCAGCAGCATTTAGGACAACATATTCTATCAGCTTCTTTTGTAAAATTATTTGGTGCACCTACTGTTGGATTTCATTTGGGAAAAAGCCATTGTACGGTAGATATTCAAAAGTTTCTTGATAAGTCTGAAATAGAAAAAGTCGAAAAACTTTCAAACGATATAATACTTCAAAATATATCTTTAGAATTTTTATACCCGACTAGATCAGAGCTTAAAAAAATGAATATAAGAAAGATGCCATCAACGGTAGATGCCCCAATAAGAATAGTTAAGATTGATGATATTGATGTCAATGCCTGCTGTGGAATTCACCCAAGTTCTACTATTGAGGTCCAAGTTATAAAGATAACTAAATGGGAAAAATACAAGGATTGCACAAGAATAGAGTTTTTATGTGGAAATCGTGCTGTAAAAGATTATTTTAATAAAAGTGAGTTTACATCTACAGTATGCTCAAGCTTGACTTGCGATACAGAAGCTGCTTTAATTCAAATAGAAAAACTAACTAAAGAATTAAAAAAAGCTTTATCTGAAAATAATAAATTAAAGTCTAAAATAGCAGATTATGAAATAGAAGATATGCTTAGAAACTGTGAAGACACTAAAGGAATGAAGATTATAAAGAAGATTTACGATAATGAAAGTGTGAAAACTGTAAACCTTATCGGCGCCAAACTTACTTCCTTTGATAATGTCGTAGCTTTACTTGGAGTTAAATCTGAGGATAAGTCTAACCTATTATTTATGAAGTCTAAGAATATAAAAAACTGTAATATGAATGAATTATTAAAGGATGCTATTACACTTATCGACGGTAGAGGTGGAGGAAATGAATTTTCTGCTCAAGGTGGTGGAAAGCAAGGTAATAATATAGAGTCAGCTCTTGATTATGCTTATATGAAGATTGTGAATTCATAGGAAATATCTATATTGTGTTGAATATTTCCAAATAAAATAACCTCAATTTCGTATAAACGAAATCGAGATTATTTCTTTGATATGTGGGTTATCCAAAACTAACTATGGAAATACCGTGAATACAACGATATTTCCATAGTCATATCTTTAGTTTTTAATCTTACCATAATTTCTAATATCCGTATCATAAGATTTGAGACTTCCATCATATCCATCAAATACTGCTGCATATATTATATCATTTTCTCTTATATGAACCTCGTACTCGACTTTTCCTTTTTGATTTACGATAGTTATAATATCTAGTATTTCCCCATCTATTTTATTTTCAATATCTTTTTTAGTTATAGATGGAGGAATTATATCTTTATTAGAATTTCCTAGATAAAAATCAGTTATCACTTTATTTCTATTAATAGTTATAGATATCTTACATCCTTCAAAATATTTGCCATCATTCTTTTGTATATATCTATAGGTTATTGCATCTATATCATTTGCTACTTCTGATGCTTCGTCATATCTTATTTCTTTATCATACAAATGAACTTTATCCCTAAATTTATATACTGTATTTTGAGCTGCTTTGTCTAGTTCCTGCTCATTATATACTTTATTATTTTGATTTGTTATATACCTAGCAGCATATACTTTAACATCTTTAATATATCTATCATACATTAATTTATATTCAGTTTCATCATCATATATATTATCCTCCAGATAATTATCTTTATTATGAGTTTTAAATATATACTCGTTTATATTCTCATCTTTATTATTGTAATTAAGGGCAGCCTCTGATACAACCTTTGAAAACACATCTTCACAATAAGTCTTTATTTGTTCAAAATCATCTTCTATATTTTCAACAACTTTATTTTTTGATCTATAATCTATAATAATCTTATACTTCTCTTGATTTAAAATCTCATCTGCTTTTTTAGAAAATTCACTTTGAGTTTTAATTATTTTCTTCTCTATTTTCTTCTGATATTCATAATCAAAAGTATCTTCATCATATAGCTTTCCCATTATTTTTTTACATTCTTTTAAAAGTTCGTTATTATAATCTTTAAGTGTTGTCAAATACTCTCTTTCTTTATCATTTATATTATTATCTCTTAGTATAACTTCTATATTCTCATTTACATCTAAATATACATCTTCATAATCATCCATATAAAATTTACCCTTTATTTTTTCCACCATGTAGTTACACCTTGAATAACTCTTAATTACACCTCTAGATATAAATTCTTTGTTATTGTAATCGTCCTTAACTGTTAAAACACTAGATATATTTTTATTTAAACCTTGAAGTTCTTCTTTAAAATATTCTAAATTATGATACACATTTTCATTAACAGCATTTTTCATATCGAAATATTTATTAGAACAATAAATTGAAAGTAATACCATTAAATCTATTATAATTATACATATTTTTTTCTTACTCAACTTCATACGATAATCCCCCTTGTAGTTTTAGTAAACTTGTGAGTTATCAAAAAACTATCTATGAAAATACCGCGAATACAACGATATTTTGAATACAACTAAGCCTTTATCTTATTAATAATCCTAAAATTTATGAACTCACTACGCTCAAACACATAAATTTCTTAACGGATTATTAAACGATAAAAACTAAGTCGTATTAGTCAAAATATCTAAAAGCATTCACTAACATTTCCATAGAAAGTTTTAAATATAGTATTCTATATTAGTAAGATTAAATCTTATCCCACCTTATTCTAAGCTCATTTTCAATAAATACCTTTCTCCTTTACCTAAAATCTAATATGTATTAATTAAATTACAATATTTATCTATATTTTTAAGCTCCAAATAATATGAATTTATATTAACCTAAATCTTTTATTAAGTATATACCTTTAAAAAGTCTTTTATATATTATAATCATACTTCTCTAAATCCAATTAATCTTAAATATTCATATGTTCTATCATAATAATCTTTTTTTCTTGTAACATCTTTTTCATCACCTTCTGGAACAAATATTATCATCCCTTGTCTTGCTCTTGTAAGAAGTACTCTATATGTATTTTTTAAATATACTTTTTTAGATTCATCGTTAATATTTTGCCAAGTAGTTCCTCTAAAATTTTTATATTCCCAATCATTCACTTTATATCTTAAATTAGCGTCCCAAGCAACACACGTCCAATCAAGTTCAAGACCTTGAACATCAAACTCAGTAGCAACATCTTCAAGAAAATAAGAAGATCTTACATCTATTTTATCATTAAGAAACCACATTCTAGCATCAACTTTATATTGAACATTTATTCCAAATTTTTTAAGTCTTTGAGCTCCTGAACTAGTTATAATACCATATCTTTCGCTACCCCTAGCCTTGTTTTTTAACCAATCTTTAGCTTTATTAATATCTCTAGTTATATTTATTGGATAATCATCTCCAATCAGTTTTTTTATCTTCTTTGTTTTATCAATATCACAATCAAGTAAAGATTTAATTAAAATTGATACATTTTCACTCCTAAAAGATCTAACCGAAGTAGCCAAATGTAAGTTATCTTCGAAGGTATAATTAAGATTCCTAACATAATCACGAATATCTTTATCTCCAACATACTCACTATCTTTAATTTTACTTGATATATATACATCCCACCCAAGAAATTGCCTAAGAGCATTAAACCACTCAATAAGACCAGCTTCGCCAACATTAATTTCTTGGCCACCACCAATAAGACATACAATCACACTCCAATCTTCATGTCTATCCATCACACCTATTAAAAATTCCGGTTCAGACATATTGAAATCAATAACGCCCTTTTTCCTTTTCATAAAGTTTGAAGTCTGATGTTTATTCCATGCTCTTTGAGCTTCATCAAATATTGCAACCTTCTCGATTGGAGCTTTTGTATTTTTAAGTGCATCATCTCGGAAATGATGAATAATTTGTATAAACGATTTTGCTTTTCTTATGGCCTCCATTTTCTTAATTTCACCATTAGAACTTTTGACTTCATCTCTTGCTAATGCTTCTTGAAGTACGTCAACCAAAGGTGCATTGCCTGATAAGAATACTGCATGTTCTTCCTCATTGTATTTTTGTCTAGAAGAAGCTATATTTAGTCCTGCAAGTGTTTTACCAGCACCAGGAACACCCGTAATAAAACAAATTGACTTTCTTTTATTTTCTTTACTATAATCAATTATCTTATTTATGCCTTCCGTAGTAATACTTAAATTAATTGCTCCTGAATCAGATCGAGAAATTTCTTTAACATTATGTCCTCTATATAATGCTTGCGCAGCCTCAACTATAGTAGGGGTCGGTTTATATCTTGCTTCCTCCCATTCTGCTGGTTCAATATTACTATCACAATATTTTTTCGATATTCTATAAATTATGTCACTCAAATTGTCAGCATTGCAATATAACGGATAAATAAGTTTATCCTGATAGCACCCAATTTTATTACTTCTGATTTTTCCATTTGTTGCAACTAAAATCGGAGCTAAATACCTATCATGACTAGCTTCGTGAAAATTTTTCAAGTCTAATCCATAATCAAAGGCTTGATCTATATTATGTTTAAAATATTCTGTTTCTCCAACTTTAAATTCTAGTATAAATATAACCCCCTTATATATAAAAATATTATCTACTCTTTTTCCCATTCTAGGAATTGTATATTCAAAAATAATATGACCACTTTTAAAACTAGCTAACGACTTTTTTAATATATTTATCTGTTCAATCCATGCATTTTTCTGAGTATCCTCAAGTACAAACTCATTATTTTTCGTGATAGTTCCTAGTATTTCATCATTACTTTGATTAAAAAATGTTTTTAAAGAATTAGAATAATATGATCTATTTATCATTTTTCCCTCCATTATTATAATGTTATACTGTTTATCATAATCACTATAGAATTCTATATGTAAATATTATACATGAATTAATGTATAATATTGTTAGAACATTTTATTTTTTCCATTTAGTTTTGCTACCGTTTCAACTATATCATCCACATAAACTAAAAATGAGAGATATTAAAATGTTAGCTACCTAAATTTCGTACAAATGTAATTATTTATTCACTATAAAATACCAATTGATAAAATCTCTAATTTGGAAAAATTATAGCTCTTAATCCCAAAACAAATGACATTAAAATACCGCTAATGTTGTTTTCAAAAAAGACAAAAAGAAACAAAGGTAATTA
>NZ_JBBMMD010000019.1:0-40103 GCF_037844525.1 Tepidibacter sp. Z1-5
AGCAAAGAGGATACACCTGTTCCCATTCCGAACACAGAAGTTAAGCTCTTTAGCGCTGATGGTACTTGGGGGGCAGCCCCCTGGGAGAGTAAGACGTAGCCACGTGATTTCTTTAAGAGATCAAACAAAAATAATAAGATTATGTGGTTGTTATAGCAAAGAGGATACACCTGTTCCCATTCCGAACACAGAAGTTAAGCTCTTTAGCGCCGATGGTACTTGGGGGGCAGCCCTCTGGGAGAGTAGGACGTAGCCACGTAATCTTTTTTATTTTTTATTTATTGCATAGTGGTTGGTTGGAAAATGGTGGTCATTAAAATACCGCAAATGTGTTAAATATTTCGATAGAACTAAGCATTATACCTTATTAAATATACTAAAACTTCTTAAACTCCCCGTAGGGTCAGACATAAGAAGTTTTTTAACGTATATTTAAACGGTATAATACAAGTTCTATATACGAAATATTTAAATCATCTGCTAACATTTTAATAACCACCATTTTTTAGTATGGAGAACAATAGTAAATATAATAAATTTAATGCTGAAGAAAAAAAGATTACGTAACTACTCGAAGAGTTAAAATAAGAAAAACATTTAAATATCAATAAAACTAGCACTTATAATGAATGTGGATGGTTATGGTATAATCTAACATATAATATTTTTTGTGAAGGAGAATGAACTATGTTAGATTATAAAAATGAAAACTGGAAGGTATATGATTTAGGAGAAATGGTATGTTCAATAATTTTTATCATATCTATAATTCTACAATTTATAAATATAAAAACTTTAGATAGTATAACATTAAAATTACAATTAATAAACATAGAAAAGATAATGATTATAGTAGGTTTTGGGTTATTTGGGAGTGAAGAAGTTTTTGCTAAAAAGAAAAAAATAGGGTATTTATATTATTTTATTATGATATGGACACTTACAATTTCTGTTCTATCTCAGATAAAGTATAGATTTTTATAGGGTGAAATCGGTATAATATAAATGTTTTTTCAAGGTATTAGATATCTGGACTAAGGAGATAAGTTATGTTAGATTATAAAAATGAGAATTGGTGGGTATATAACTTAGGAGCAACAATATGTTTAGTAGGCGCAATTATAGTAGCAGTTATATATTTTTTGAACAAAAAAAGTTTAGATAATGAATCTATCTTTACATTGATGAATATACAGCAGATAATGCTTATAGTAGGATTTGGCTTATATGGGAGTAGCGAAATATTTGCTAAAAATTCCAGAAGAGGATATAGATATTATATAGCTGCATTTTTTACATTTATAATTTTGATATCAAGAAATTTTTAAGATTAAAATATATACTGAAAGGAGAATATATTTATGAAAAAGTTTATAGCTCCTATAATATGTGGTAGTTTAACAATTTTAGCTATTTGTTTATATTTTTTACTTATTGCATATGGTATAGATAGTATTATATCTAATATAGTAATAGGAATAATTGCTATAGCGTTACTTAGTGCAATGATATTTACGATAAATCAAAGAATTAAAGAAATTAAGGAGGAAGAGAAGGATGATATTAGTAAATACTGATTTTGTAACGGGAAAAGAAATTGAAACTTTAGAGGTTGTTAAAGGTTCAACTATAAGATCTAAGCATGTAGGAAAGGATATTTTAAGTGGATTAAAAACAATTGTTGGGGGGGAGCTTACAGCATATAAAGAGATGCTGGATGAAGCTCGTAAAATTGCTGTTAAAAGAATGGTCGATGAAGCAGAAGTTCTTGGAGCGGATGGAATAATAAACATTAGATACTCAACAAGTAATATTATGCAGGGTGCAGCTGAAATTTTAGTTTATGGAACAGCGGTTAAATTTAAATAAAGTAAAAAAATTTAAAAATCCATGTATAAAAAATATAAATACTGGCCATTATATAATTAAGCTTGTAAAACAAGTTAACTCAATCTCCCCTAAAAAAGACTTCTACCCCCCATGGAAGTCTTTTTTTTTATGCAATTTAATGCTGATTAAATCTAGTATATTTAGGTATATTAATATTAGAGTGTTGAATTTAAAAAATTTTAAATGTATAATTTACATATGATGTAAGAACTAATGTTCGAAAAGAGGTGGTTTGGTGGAATTTAAGATAGAGTCTAAGTTTAAGCCGACGGGGGATCAGCCACAGGCTATAGAAAAAATAGTAAATTCAATAAATAATAATAATAAATTCACGAGTTTATTAGGAGTTACAGGATCAGGTAAAACTTTTACAATGGCAAATGTAATAGAGAAGGTTCAAAAACCAACACTTATTATAGCTCACAATAAGACATTAGCAGCTCAACTATATAGTGAGTTTAAGGATTTCTTTCCAAATAATGCAGTTGAGTATTTTGTAAGTTATTATAATTATTATCAGCCAGAGGCTTATGTTATGCAAACTGATACATATATAGAAAAGGATGCATCTATAAATGAAGAAATAGATAAACTACGACATTCTGCAACTGCAGCTATACTTGAAAGAAATGATGTAATAATAATATCCTCTGTATCTTGTATATATGGACTTGGAGATCCTAAGGATTACAAAGAACTTATGATATCATTAAGACCTGATATGCAAATAGATAGAGATGAAGTTATAAAGAAATTGGTAGGCATACAATACGAGAGAAATGATATTAATTTTGAAAGAGGTACATTTAGAGTAAGAGGAGATATTATAGAGATAATGCCTGCTAATTCAGATGATACAGGAATTAGAATAGAATTTTTTGGAGATGAAATAGAGAGAATAACAGAGATCAACTATATAACGGGAGAGATATTAGGTAGCAGAAATCATATAGCTATATTTCCCGCATCTCACTATGTTACTAGTCCAGAAAGATTAGAAAATTCTTTACACAAGATAGAGGAAGAACTAGAGGATAGGGTAAAATATTTTAAAGAAAATGAGAAGCTAATAGAGGCACAAAGAATTGAACAAAGGACTAACTATGATATAGAAATGTTAAAAGAAATAGGATTTTGTCAAGGAATTGAGAATTATTCAAGACATATAACAGGAAGAAAAGAAGGAGAAAAGCCTTATACATTGATGGACTTTTTTCCAGAGGATTACCTTATAATAGTTGATGAATCACATGTTACAGTACCACAGGTAAGAGGTATGTATGGAGGGGATAGATCTAGAAAAGAATCATTAATAGAAAATGGATTTAGATTACCATCTGCTTATGATAATAGACCTCTAAACTTTGGTGAATTTGAAGAAAATATAAATCAAATGCTATTTGTATCGGCAACACCTGGTCCTTATGAAATTCAAAATTCTAGCGAATTTGCAGAACAGATTATAAGACCTACAGGATTATTAGATCCTGAAATAGATGTAAGACCTATAACTAATCAAATAGATAATTTATTAAGTGAGATAAATAATACCGTATCTAAAAAAGAAAGAGTATTGGTTACAACACTTACAAAGAGAATGTCAGAAGATTTAACTGACTATTTAAAAAATGCTGGAATTAAGGTTAAATACTTACATTCGGATATAGAAACACTTGAGAGAACAGAGATAATAAGGGATTTAAGGATGGGTAAATTCGATGTATTGGTAGGAATCAATCTTTTAAGAGAAGGTCTAGATATTCCAGAGGTATCTTTAGTTGCAATACTCGACGCTGATAAAGAAGGATTTTTAAGATCAGAAACATCTCTTATACAGACTGTAGGAAGAGCTGCAAGAAATAAGAATGGTAGAGTTATAATGTATGCAGATAAAATAACAAGATCTATGGAAAGTGCTATAAATGAAACTAATAGAAGAAGAGAGTTACAACAAAAATATAATGAGGAAAATAATATAATTCCTCAAAGTATAAATAAAGAAATAAAGAATGTAATAGAGGCAACTATGGTAGCTGATGATGAAGTTGCATATGGAATAAGTAGTAATATAGACAAAGACGAATTAAAGGAAAATATAAATAGACTTAAAGAAGAAATGATAGAAGCTGCAAAAAATCTTCAATTTGAAAGAGCGGCTCAGATAAGAGATAAGATAGCTGAGCTTGAGGAAAGGATTGAAAACTAATATGGAAAATAAGAATATCGTTATAAAAGGAGCAAAAGAGCATAATCTAAAAAATGTAGATATAACTATTCCAAGAAATAAGTTTATAGTATTTACAGGACTTTCTGGCTCTGGAAAATCGTCTCTTGCATTTGATACTATATATGCAGAGGGTCAAAGAAGATATGTAGAGAGTTTATCAGCGTATGCTAGACAATTTTTAGGACAAATGGAAAAGCCTAATGTTGATTATATAGAGGGATTGTCGCCTGCTATATCAATAGATCAAAAAACTACTTCAAAAAATCCTAGATCTACAGTTGGAACAGTAACTGAAATATACGATTATTTAAGATTATTATTTGCAAGAGTAGGAGAACCACATTGTCCTATATGTAATCAAAAAATAAGTCAGATGACAGTTCAGGAGATAGTAGACAAGGTATTAGAACTACCAGATAGAACTAAAATACAAATACTATCTCCAGTTATACGAGGTAAAAAAGGAAAACATGAAAAGGTAATTGAAAGAATAAAAAAAGAGGGATTTGTAAGAATTAAAATAGATGGTGAAAATTATGAGGTTACAGATGAAATAGATTTAAATAAGAATAAAAAACATAATATAGAGGTTGTAGTAGATAGAATAGTAATAAAAGAAGATATAAAAAATAGACTTAGTGATTCTATAGAAATGGCTATTAAGCTTTCGGAAGGGCTTGTTATTATTGATCTTATAGGAGATAAAGAAATGATGTTTTCTACCAAGTTCACATGTCCTGAACATGGAATAGGAATAGAAGAACTTTCTCCTAGAATGTTTTCTTTTAATAGTCCATTTGGAGCATGCACAAGTTGTAATGGACTTGGAAATATGAAAAAGGTTGATAAGGATTTGGTTGTACCTAACAAGGATTTATCTATAAAAAAAGGTGCTATAGCTCCTTGGTTCTCAGTTGGAGGAGCTGGAAGTGAAGATACTTATTATTACAAGATGGTAGAAAGCCTTGCATCAAAGTTCAATGTATCATTAGAAGTTCCATTTAAAGAATTACCAGACGATTTTGTAGAAGAATTATTATATGGAAATAATAATACTTTAGTAGAATTTGAATATGAATCAAAATTTGGAGGATATAGAACTTATCAATCAAATTTTGAAGGAGTTATAAATAATTTAGAAAGAAGATATAAAGAGACAACTTCAGAATATATGAGAGAAAAGATAGAAGGTTTTATGATCGAAAGTCCTTGCCGTACATGTAATGGTGGAAGGCTAAAAAAGGAAAGTCTATCTGTTCTTATAAACAATAAAAATATAACTGATATAACGGATATGTCTATAAATGAACTACTAGATTTTATAAATAATATAGATTTGACTCAAAAGCAACAGATAATAGCATCTGAAATATTAAAAGAGATAAAAAATAGAACAACCTTTTTACAAGATGTTGGTCTTAATTATCTAAATTTATCAAGACAAGCTGGTTCATTATCGGGAGGAGAAGCTCAAAGAATAAGGCTTGCAACTCAAATAGGTTCTGCTCTAGTTGGTGTACTTTATGTACTAGATGAGCCTAGTATTGGTCTTCATCAAAGAGATAATGATAGGCTTATAAAGACTTTAAGACATTTGACTGATATAGGAAATACACTTATAGTAGTTGAACACGATGAAGATACTATGTTTGCAGCAGATCATGTAGTTGATATAGGTCCTGGTGCTGGAGTACATGGAGGAGAAATAGTTGCACAAGGAACTGTTGATGAAATAAAAGAGTGTGAAGAATCCATAACAGGTCAGTACCTTAGTGGAAAACAAGAGATATCTATTCCTGAAAAACTTAGAGAACCAGATGATAGATATATAGAAATTAAAAAAGCGAGTGAAAACAATCTTAAAAATATAGATGTTAAGATACCTATTGGATTGTTCACTTGTATAACAGGAGTATCAGGATCTGGTAAGAGTTCGTTAATAAACGAGATTTTATATAAGGGAGTTGCAGCAAAGACTCAAAATTTAAGAATAAAGCCTGGAAAGCATAAAGAAATACTAGGAATTGATTATGTAGATAAGGTAATAGATATAGATCAATCTCCAATAGGAAGAACTCCAAGATCAAACCCTGCCACATATACTGGTGTATTTGATATGATCAGAGATATGTTCGCAATGACTAATGAAGCTAAGGCTAGAGGATACAAAAAAGGTAGATTTAGTTTTAATGTAAAAGGTGGAAGATGTGAAGCTTGTAAAGGTGATGGAATTATAAAAATAGAAATGCATTTCTTACCAGATGTATATGTTCAATGTGAGGTATGCAAGGGAGAAAGGTATAATAGAGAAACTCTAGATGTTAAGTATAAAGATAAGACAATATCAGAAGTACTAGATATGAATGTTGAAGAAGCTTTGGAATTCTTTGAGAATATACCTAAGATAAAAAGAAAGCTTCAAACCCTTATGGATGTGGGACTTTCTTATATAAAACTTGGACAACCATCTACTCAATTATCAGGAGGAGAAGCTCAAAGAATAAAGCTAGCAACAGAGCTTAGCAAGAGATCTACAGGAAAGACATTGTATATACTAGATGAACCAACAACTGGTCTTCATATAGCAGATGTAGATAAACTTATTAAGGTTCTTCAGAAATTAGTAGATGTAGGAAATACTGTTGTAGTAATAGAACATAATTTAGATGTTATAAAAACATCGGATTATGTAATAGATTTAGGCCCTGAAGGTGGAGATGGTGGAGGAATGATAGTTGCTACTGGAACACCAAAGGATGTTGCAAATAATGAAAATTCTTATACTGGAATGTTTTTAAAGAAATATTTTTAAGACTATAAATTTATAAAAATAGTGTTTAACCAAAAAATAAATGGGATTAAAATACCGCTTATGTGTTAAATATTTTTAATAAAACTAAGCATTACATCTTAATTGAATACCCTAAAAGTTCTAAACTCTCTACGGTCAGACAACGAACTTTCTTAACGGGTATTCAAACGCTGTAATTCAAGTTTTATATAAAAATATTTAAATCATTCGCTAACATTTTAATCCCATTTATTTTATAAGTGTAGTTCTTAAACTTTAAATATATTCAAATGCATATTACTTCAAAAAAGGCAATCAACTAAGCAGAAGTAGTTTCCTATTCATAATAATCATGTTTAAATATTATTCTTTTCATAAATAATACCACCTTTCTTATTTTAGAGTACTTGTTGAATGGTAATTCTTTTATAAGAATATGGTATTATTTTTTTGTCTTTTATTCTATGGTAAAAATATCGTTGTATTCGCGGTATTTGTATAGATAGTTTTTAATAACCCACAGACCCTAAAAAAATAACCCAGATTTCGTTTGTACGAAATCTAGGTAGCTACCTATATTTTAAATAAAAGTAATTTTAAAATTTAATATTTATTCATTATGTTCGACTTTAAATCGTAATACAGTTTTAAGTTTATCAGGTTGAGTTTTTCTAGCATCGGAGATATAAATCTCTCTATGAATTTTGGAACTTCGCTTTAAATTATTCTGTGTACAATAATTTTCCATAATCGAAAAACTCTCGGGTTCATCGTTATAAGAACCTAAATGTAGCATTTGAAGACAAAGTCCGTCCTCTAAACTATTAAATCTTACTTTATCAAGTAAGGGATGAGGTTTTTTCTTTTTTACAATTTCAATAACTTCTTGTGCTAAATCATCAGTTACAAAGTCCGGCTGTCTTATCATAATTGTATAAATTAATTTGCTTTTATCTAGCGTATCCAATGTTCTTGCTTTTTCTTCTAAATCCCAAATACCTTCAAGTGGAAATACAGTATAGTCAAAATATCCATCTGGTATTATGCCTTTTTTAGGTAACATTTTTAAAGCATAAGATAAGGAATATAATACCCCAATTGCTTCAGAAAAGTCTTCACTATTAGGATCACCTTTTCCATCAATCATAAAGAATTTAAAGTTTGGCACCGTAATAACTTCAGGTTTATTTTTTGGTAAATATAATTCTTTGCCTTGCTTTCTCCATTCATATTTCATCCTTATTCCTCCTTCAATATGGTATATTAGTAGTATAATATATACTACCTGACAACAGTATGTCATATTTAAATTATTAGTTATATTGTTCTATAGATTTGTTTAATCTATCTTTTATAATATTTCGAATATGTTTAGGTTCAAGTACCTCAACAAAGTATCCAAATGACATTATATATCCATATATCCATTCATTTTCAGGGAAAGATACTTCTACATTAAAACTACCATCATCATTTTCGATAATATAATCATCATCAAATTCATCATAAACTCTATACCCCATCTGCTGGTTAAATCTGAGCTTTAGTGTTACTATCAAATCACAATCTACTGTTTCGTATCCTATTGACAAATCATCAGGAGGTATTCGTTCAAATGTTTCATTTACAACTTTAATTTTTTTCATACGTGAAATTCTAAATGTACGAAAATCTTGCTTAGTCCTACAGAATCCCTGTAAATACCATGTTTTCGATTTGAAAACTAATCGTAATGGTTCAACACTTCTAATTGTTCTCTTACTATAAGAACTTATATATTCAAATGTAATTATATTATGATTTATTATTCCAGCTTTAATGTCGGTAAACTTTTGATGTTCATCTTTTTTGCTACCCCAATGAGAAAAATCTATATCAATCCAGTTATAACTATTGGGACTTTTAAATACTGCATTTAATTTATTGATTAGACTTTCGATATTCGGAGATTTAGTTAATTTTAAACTTTGAAGTCCTAATAGTATTTCATTTTGTTCATTTTCTGAAACAATAGATTTATTTAAAGTAAAATTCTCAAGCAGACTAATACCACCGCCACTACCTTTACTGGTGTATATGGGGATACCTGATGAACTTAACTTATCTATATCCCTATATATAGTTCTTGTTGAAACTTCAAAGTGTTCCGAAAGATATTTTGCTGTAACTGTACCTTTATTCAATAATATAAATATAATCTTAAATAGTCTATCTATCTGCATATTATCACCCAATAATATTATACCAATTATACTAGCTACATTTGAAATTATCTTGAGCAACAGAGTCCGTTAGAATTTGTTGGTGATATCTAACATTTTGATAACCCACAGATACTAAAATAGAAACTAGATTTGGTTTGTACCAAAGTAAATTACTGATGCTATTCAAGATGCACTTGAAAATTCTTGAAAATAATTTCTTGACAAATCTATAATATGGCTGTATTATTAATTAATAAGAAAATTAAATAAATTTTTACTTCTTATCAAGAGAGACGGAGGGAATGGCCCTGTGAAGTCTCGGCAACCTTCAAACACGGTTTGAAAAGGTGCCAAGTCCAACAAAGCTTATAGCTTTGAGAGATGAGAAGATGATGATAGTTTAAGTTGTGCTATTAGAGTCTTCTCGATTTAGGGAAGACTTTTTTTATGCATAAAAAAGTAATCACTAAATCGCTTTAGAAATATAATATTTAATTTAGTGAAGGGGTGTATACTATGAACAAAAAGTCAGGAAATCCTTGGGCATTATTGCCTTTGGCAGTGTTTTTAATTATTTTTATCGGATCAGGAATTATAACTAATGATTTTTATAAGATGCCTGTTATAGTAGCTTTTTTAATATCGGCAGCGGTTGCTTTATTTATGAATCCAAAAGAGAGTATATCTACTAAGATAGATGTATTTTGTAAAGGTGCAGGAGAAAGTAATATTATACTTATGGCAATTATATTCATATTAGCTGGAGCATTTGGAAATGTAGCAAAAGAAATGGGAGGAGTAGATGCTACTGTAAATTTAAGTTTATCTATTTTACCTGAAAATTTATTGATTGTTGGATTATTCGTTATTGCATGTTTTATATCTTTTTCAATGGGAACATCTGTGGGAACTATAGTAGCACTTGCACCAATTGCTATAGGAGTTGCGTCAAAGATATCAATACCAGTTGGATTAGCTCTTGGTGCAGTAGTTGGTGGAGGAATGTTTGGAGACAATTTATCTATGATTTCGGATACTACTATTGCAGCTATTAGAACTCAAGGTTGTGAGATGAGAGATAAATTTAAAGTAAACTTTATTATAACTTTACCAGCAGCTATTATAACTGCTCTAATTTTAGGAGTTATAACATCTGGAAATCAGCTTAGCTTAGATACTGAATATACTTATGAAATAGTTAAGGTATTACCGTACTTATCAGTATTAATAGCAGCTCTATTCGGAGTTAATGTATTTGTAATACTGGGCGGAGGAATTTTATTTGCAGGAGTTGTAGGTCTTTATTATAAATCATTTGGATTATTTGGATTTATACAGGCTGTAGCAACTGGAATATCTGGAATGGAAGATTTAGCTATGATAGCTATAATAGTAGGTGGAATTGTTGAGCTTATAAAGTTCAATGGTGGAATACAGTTTATATTAGAATTTATAAGAAGTAGAATAAAGACAAAAAAAGGTGCAGAATTTGGAATAGCAGCTATTGTGAGTATTGTAGATATATGTACTGCTAATAATACTATAGCAATAGTTATGGCAGGACCTATAGCAAAGGATATAGCAATGGAATATGATATAGACCCAAGAAGAAGTGCTAGTATATTAGATATATTTGCAGCAGCTTGGCAAGGTATAATTCCATATGGAGCACAGATATTAGTAGCAGCAGGTCTTGCATCTATATCGCCTTTAGCTATAATAAAGTATTTACACTATCCTATACTAATATTTGTATTTGGAATATTGGCAATATCATTTGGATATCCAAATCTTGAAAGTAAGGCTAAGAAAGCAAATGAAGTAGTAAGTTAGCAGATAAAAAATTCGTCTAATGCTACGCATTGACTCATGGTGCCAACAAGTCTCACGACTCTGTTGATTAAAATAGTTGTAAGTTTAGTTCATTTATCAATGTTATATACAAGTTGAAAGTAATATAATTTATTATAAAGTAAAAAAGTCTACCTAATTATAGGTAGACTTTTTTTAAATTATTCCGATTAAAAAACTAGAAATAAAATACATTATTAATAGTATTGATAAACATGCTGAGTAGTCTTTGACTCGGGTTGGAACAGACCTGTCACCGTTGGACATGTCAGAAATCACACTCCTTAATTTTAGTTACTATTATTATATTACAAAAATTATAGTTACTATTATTATATCATAAACTTAGATTTTAGGAACTATCAAATTTTGTAATATATGTATATTGAAAATATATTTTAAGCAAGGTAGTTAGTAGAAATTGTTAGCACCATGAGTTAAGTTATAGCATAGAGCGAAATTTTTGTTTTAAAATTTCTAAAAATTAATTATAATAAGTCATAAGAGGTGAAATATGTTTGACATAAAAGAACAGTTAAAGAATTTACCTAGCTCACCAGGTGTATATATAATGAAGGATAAATATAAAAATGTAATATATGTAGGAAAGGCTATATCTTTAAAAAACAGAGTAAGACAGTACTTTGTATCAAAAAATCATACTTTAAAAGTAAAGTCTATGGTCAAAAATATTTCTGAATTTGAATATATAATTACAGATTCAGAAGTTGAGGCATTGATACTGGAGTGTAATCTAATAAAAGAATACAGACCTAAATACAATGTTTTATTAAGAGATGATAAGACTTATCCATATATAAAGATAACATTAAATGAAGATTATCCTAGAGTTTTAAAGGTTAGAAAGATAAAGAAGGACAAGGCTAAATATTTTGGACCTTATACTAATATAACTGCTCTTAATGAAACTTTAGAGCTTATAAAAAATATATATCCTATAAGAACTTGTAGTATAGATATAAAAAAAGCTATACAGAGAAAACAAAGACCATGCCTTAATTATCATATTAAAAAGTGTATAGGTCCATGTACTGGAAATATTAGTAATGAAGAATATATGGAAATGATAGATGAGACAATAATGATTCTATCTGGTAAAATAGAAAACCTTAAAAAAGAACTACAAATGAATATGGAATTATGTTCGAATAATTTTGAGTTTGAAAAAGCTGCAAAATACAGAGATAAGATAATAAGTATTGAAAATATAATACAAACACAAAAGATAGTATCTACTAATGATATAAATCAAGATGTAATAGCTATGTCAAAAGTAGATGATGAAGCTTGTGTCCAAATATTTTTTGTTAGAAATGGAAAAATAGTTGGTAGAGAACACTATATATTAAAAGGTGTAATTGATAATGAAAGAGAAGAAATAATGGCTTCTTTTATAAAACAGTTTTATTCATCTGGTGTATTTATACCTCAAGAGTTAATAATAGAAGATGAAATAGAAGATATGGAGATAATAAAGAAGTGGTTAAGTGGTATTAAAAATAAAAATGTAGATATTAAAATACCTAAAAGAGGAGAAAAAAAAGATCTTGTGAATATGGTTAGAAAAAATGCCTTAGAATCATTAGAAAAGTTCTCCAATTTAGAAAAAATGAAGTTTGAAAAGACTACTGGTGTTTTAGATCAGATAAAAGAGCTAATTAATTTAGAGAAAAAGCCAAATAGAATAGAAGCATATGATATATCAAATATACAAGGAGTGGATTCGGTAGGAAGTATGGTCGTATTTACAGATGGAAAGAAGGATAAAAAAGAATATAGAAGATATAAGATTCAATCTGTTATAGGGCCAAATGATTATGCATCTATGCAAGAAATAGTAAACAGAAGATTAGAAAATGGAAATTATCCAGATTTAATATTACTTGATGGAGGAATTGGACAAGTAAATGCTGTAAAAAAAGTTTTAGATAATAAAAATATTGATATCCCTCTATGGGGAATGTACAAGGATGATAAGCATAGAACAAAAGGTCTTATATCACCTGATAGAGATATTGAACTAGATAAAAACTCTAATATATACAAATTTATATATCTGATACAAGAAGAGGTACATAGATTTGCTATAACTTATCATAGATCTTTAAAAATTAAGAATATGACTAAATCTATATTAGATGATATACCGAACATAGGTAGTAAAAGAAAGATGAATCTATTATCTTACTATAAAACTGTAGATAATATAAAAAAAGCAACTTTACAAGAACTTGAGAGTGTAGAAGGTATGAACAAAAAATCAGCAAAAAGTGTTTACGAATTTTTCTTAGAGAAGGGATGATGACATGGAAAAGGTATCAGTAAAAGAAATGATAGAAGATTTAAAGTTAGAAGTAGTTTATATGCCAGAAAATGTGGAGAAGTATATAACATCGTCTGATGTTAACAGACCAGGTCTTCAGTATGCGGGATTTTTTGATTATTTTGCATATGATAGAGTGCAGATAGTGGGAAAAGGAGAATATGAATATTTTCAATATTTAGATGAGAAAACAAGATGGGAGAGATTAGATAAGTTATTCGCTTATGATATTCCAGCTCTTTTACTAACTAGAGGACTTGAACCTAATAAAGATGCAATAGATGCTTGTAAAAAGCATAAAAAGATTTTTTTAAGAACACACATGAATACTACTAGATTTATAAATAAGATTTCAAATTACTTAGATGAAAAGTTAGCTCCAACTACAACAATGCATGGAGTATTAGTAGATGTTTATGGAATTGGGGTTTTAATAACTGGAGAAAGTGGTGTAGGTAAATCAGAAACAGCACTAGAACTTATAAAAAGAGGGCATAGACTTGTAGCTGATGATGCTGTTGAGATAAAAAAGACAGAGGAAGATTTATTAACAGGAAAAGCTCCTGATATTATAAAATATCTTATGGAAATAAGAGGTGTTGGAATACTTGATATAAAGAGCCTTTATGGAGTAGGTGCTATAAAGCCGAGTAAATTAATAGATATGATAGTTTATCTTGAGTCTTGGAAAGATGGAAAGTATTATGATAGACTTGGGATAGATGAAGAATATATGGATATACTAGGAGTTCCTGTAGAAAAGATAATGATACCAGTAAAGCCTGGAAGGAACTTGGCTATGATAATAGAGGTTGCATCTAGAAATTATAGACAAAAGGCGATGGGATATAATGCTGCTAAAGTTTTTAATGATAGGTTGATGAAAAAATTAGATGATGATAAATAGATAAAAAAAGCTACATTATATATTTTATATAATGTAGCTTTTTTTTAGTATATAGGGAATTATATATAAGTATATTGTATTCTTTTTTATATAATGTTAAAAGTTTATTTATGCATTTTCAAGTAATGTATTTGTGGTTAAATTTGAATACTTATGAAAGTATAATTATTAAAATGGATATTTCCTAAAATAATACATATATATGTATATATAGAAAAACACAAAATATTTAGATGTAAACATATTACATTATTTGAAATTAAATAAAAATTCATAAAAAATAATTTATTTTTAAAAAAAATCAAGAAAAATATGTGATTTAAGGAATTGGTATAATTATAATTATGTTATTAAATTGTCAAGTGGGAATTAAAAAAATATTTACAAAAAGTGAAAATATATGTAAAATAAGAATTAATATTCAAAATAAAAAGAAAATTCTAAAAAAAGTATTTATGCGTGAAATTAAAAAGTGGGTGTTAAAAAAATAACATAAAATACATAAATACTCACGTTGAATACAAAAACAAAGTTTATAAAAATGAAAAAATGAATTTTTATACATAAAAATGAATAAAAAAAAGCATGTAAAATTTAGAATTATATATTTTGAAAATTAATCACGATTACCGGTAAATGATATTTAATATCAAATTCATGAATTAAAATACAGTATTATAAATAAATATACATAGTGCAAACAAATGAAAACGATATCAATATGTAGATAATTAAGAAATGTTTAAATTGTTGCAAATAAAAGATTTGCACAAAAAAATAAATTCGTGTTATAATATTTTTAATAAAACTGAAAGACAATAAATTAACAATGTTTCGAGAAAATTGTTTTTTTGTCATAACATAATAAATTAATATTTTATAAGATATGGGGAGGTACATGATGGCAAGAGATGTCTTCACTAAAGAAAACTTTGAAAAATTAGACCATGTAATACAAAAATATAAAGGTAAACCTGGACCATTGATGCCTGTGCTTACAGAAGCTCAAAAAATATTTGGATGTGTTGCAATTGACATTCAAAAGAAAATATCAGAAGAACTTAATATTCCACTTGCTGAAATTTATGGAGTTGCAACTTTTTACTCTCAATTCTCACTTCAACCAAAAGGAGAATATGTAATTGGAGTATGTCTTGGAACTGCATGTTATGTTAAAGGAGCTCAAGATATCATAAATGAAGTATCGAAAGAACTTAATGTAGAAGTGGGTAAGACGAGTGAGGATGGAAAGTTTACATTAGTAGCTACTAGATGTATAGGGGCTTGTGGACTTGCTCCTGTATTGACTGTTAATGAAGATGTATATGGAAAACTTACATCTGGTGATGTTGAGGGAATACTTAGCAAATACAAATAAAAATAGTATAGAAGAAATTATTCAAGGAGGTACTGTTAATGGCTTATAAAAACCAGGTATTAGTTTGTGGGGGTACTGGTTGTACTTCATCTAGTTCTCTTAAAATATTAGAGAAAATGGAAAATTTACTTGAACAAAGAGGAATAAGACAAGATGTTAAGATTGTAAAAACAGGATGTTTCGGACTATGTGCAGCAGGACCTATAGTTATTGTTTACCCAGAAGGAGCTTTTTATGCACACGTTAAGCTTGAAGATGTAGATAAAATAGTTGATGAGCACATAATAGGTAAAAAGATAATAAAAGACCTTTTATATAAAGAAGCAGTTAGTGAAGACGGAGAAGTTAAACCTTTTGAAGAAGTACCTTTTTATAAAAAGCAAATGAGAATAGCTCTTGAGCATTGTGGAGCTATCGGTGCTGAAGATATAGATGATTATGTAGAACTAAATGGATATAAAGCACTTAAAAAAGCATTAACTGAAATGACACCTAAAAATGTTATAGATGAAATTAAAAAGTCAGGACTTCGTGGACGTGGAGGTGGAGGATTCCCAACTGGACTTAAATGGGAATTTACTTACAACACAGAGAGTGATCAAAAATATGTTGCATGTAATGCAGATGAGGGAGATCCAGGAGCATTTATGGACAGGTCTATTCTTGAAGGAGATTCACACTCTGTTATAGAGGCCATGGCTATAGCTGGATATGCAGTTGGAGCAAATCAAGGATATGTATACGTAAGAGCAGAGTATCCAGTTGCTATTGAAAGACTTCAAATAGCAATAGACAAGGCTAGAGAAGCAGGATATTTAGGAAAAAATATATTCGGAACTGATTTTGAATTTGATATGGAAATAAGACTTGGAGCTGGAGCTTTTGTTTGTGGAGAAGAAACAGCGCTTATAAATTCTATAGAAGGAAAAAGAGGTATGCCAAGACCAAGACCTCCATTCCCAGCAGTTAAAGGTTTATGGAATAAGCCAACACTTCTTAATAATGTTGAGACTTATGCTAATGTACCAAAGATAATATTAAAGGGAGCAGAGTGGTTCTCTTCAATTGGAACAGAAAAGTCTAAGGGAACAAAGGTATTTGCTCTTGGAGGTAAGGTAGTGAATACTGGTCTTGTAGAAATACCTATGGGAACTACTTTAAGAGAGATAATATTTGAAATAGGTGGAGGAATTCCTAACGGTAAGAAGTTTAAGGCAGTTCAAACTGGAGGACCATCTGGTGGATGCTTAACAGAGGAATATTTAGATACTCCAATAGATTATGATTCATTAACAGCACTTGGATCTATGATGGGATCTGGTGGAATGATTGTACTTGATGAAGATAACTGTATGGTTGATATAGCTAAATTCTTCTTAGAATTCACAGTTGAGGAATCATGTGGAAAATGTCCACCTTGTAGAATAGGAACAAAGAGAATGCTTGAAATATTAGAGAAAATAACAGAAGGTAAAGGTGAAAGAGGAGATATAGAAAAGCTTGAAAAGCTTGCTGAGAATATCAAGACTTCTGCACTTTGTGGACTTGGGCAAACAGCTCCGAATCCAGTACTTTCAACTATAAAGAGATTTAGACATGAATATGAAGCTCATGTAAATGAAAAGAGATGTCCATCGGGAGTATGTCAAGCACTACTTGAGTACAAGATTACTGAAGATAAATGTAAGGGATGTACATTGTGTGCCAAGGCATGTCCAGTTAATGCTATAAAAGGAAATGTCAAAGAAGCTCATGTTATAAATACTAATACTTGTATAAAGTGTGGAGCATGTGTAGCTAAATGTCCATTTGGAGCTATATCTAAACAATAATCATGAAAAGAGAGGTGTTTACGGTGCAAAAAGTTACTTTAACTATAGATAATGTAAAAATAGAAGTTCCTAAGGAGTATACTATACTTCAAGCTGCTAGGGAGATAGGAATAGATATCCCAACTCTTTGCTATTTAAAAGATATAAATGAAATAGGAGCATGTAGAATGTGCTTAGTTGAAATAGAAGGAGCTAGAAATCTTCAAGCTTCTTGTGTTCATCCTGTAGCTGAGGGAATGGTAATAAAGACTAATACAAGAAAGATAAGAGAGGCTAGAAAGGCTAATCTTGAGTTAATACTTTCTGATCATAATAGAGATTGTTTAGCATGTTCTAGAAATGGAAACTGTGAATTACAAAAATTATCAGAGGACTTAAATATTAAAGATGTTGAATTTGAAGGAGAGAGAAAAGAGAAACAAATAGATGATCTATCAAGTTCAATAGTAAGAGATCCTAATAAGTGTATACTTTGCGGAAGATGTGTTGCTGTATGTTCAAAGGTTCAAAATATAGGAGTGTTAGCATTTACTAATAGAGGTATAGATACGGAAGTTGCACCTGCATTTGGTCAAAGTATGGCAGATGCACCATGTGTGTACTGTGGACAATGTATAAATGTCTGTCCAGTTGCAGCCTTAAGAGAAAAATCTGAAGTAGAAAAAGTATGGGATGCTATAGAAGATAATACTAAACATGTATTAGTTCAAACAGCACCAGCAGTAAGAGCAGCTTTAGGAGAAGAATTTGGTCTTCCAATAGGGACTAGAGTTACTGGAAAGATGGTATCAGCTCTTAAGAGACTCGGATTTGACAAGGTATTTGATACTAACTTTGCAGCAGACCTTACTATAATGGAAGAAGGACATGAACTTTTAAATAGAATTCAAAATGGTGGAACACTTCCAATGATAACTTCATGTTCACCAGGATGGATAAGATACTGTGAATTCTACTATCCAGAGCTTATAGATAATTTATCAAGCTGTAAGTCACCTCATCAAATGATGGGAGCTATACTTAAGTCTTACTATGCTAAGATAAATAATATAGATCCTAAGGATATATATGTAGTGTCTATAATGCCATGTACATCTAAAAAGACTGAGTCTGCAAGAAAAGAGATGGAAGTTAACGGATTAAGAGATGTAGATGCAGTACTAACTACTAGAGAACTTGGAAAAATGATAAAAGAAGCTAGAATTGAGTTTAATAAATTAGAAGATGGAGTATTCGATGAATTCTTTGGAGATTACTCAGGAGCAGCGGTTATATTCGGAGCTACAGGTGGAGTTATGGAAGCTGCTGTTAGAACAGTAGCTGATGTAATTACTGGTGAGGATTTAGAAGAAATAGAATACAATGTTGTTAGAGGAATAGAAAACTTAAAAGAGGCTGAAGTTAAAATAGGAGATATGACTGTTAAGGTAGCTGTAGTTCACGGAACAGGAGCAGCATCTGAACTTCTTGACTTAATTAAAGAAGGAAAAGCTGATTATCATTTCATAGAGGTTATGGGATGTTCAGGAGGATGTGTAACTGGTGGAGGACAGCCTCAGGTTTCAGCTAAGGTAAGAGAAGAAGTAGATTTAAGAGTAGAAAGAGCTAAGGCTTTATATGAAGAAGATGCTCTTATGCCTGTTAGAAAATCTCATAAGAATGAATCAATTCAAAAGTTATATGCTGATTTCTTAGGAAAACCAAATGGACATATGGCTCATGAGTTACTTCATACTCATTATGCAAAGAAAGAAATATATCCAACTAAAGAAGAAGCTTGTGACGGAAAATGTGATTCTAAAAAATGTTCATGTGAATCTTGCTAAAAGCATATAATAAAGAGGTCAATATAATTATTGACCTCTTTAATAAAAAAGTAAAAAACAAAAAATTTACAACTTGAGTAAACAGGAGTATTATGAAAATAGGGACAAAATAGTTTGTACCTATTTTGACAATATTACTGACATATTAAATTTCAATCTAATTGATGGATTTATTCATCAAGAGGAGACTTATAAAAATTCTAATTACAAGGATGTATATCTGAGTAAAAGGTGAGAGGGTGATATTAAAATTATTGGCTTTCCTTATCTTTTTTTAAGGAAGGCTTTTTTATTTATACTTTAAAACTATGATTTAGTATTTAATCGAAAAATTACATTCATTTAAATAACGCTACTTAGTCAATATTTTTATAAAATCAGAGACTTAAACTTATTAAATATACTAAAACTTCATAAACTCGCTACGCTCAGACAATGAAGTTTATTAACGTAGATTTAAACGTTTAAATCTAGATTTTATAGAAAAATATTAACCAAAAAGTAGCTAACATTTAAATAAACGTAATTTTTAAAGTGTAGTCTTGTATATAGTGAGTAGGTTAAAGTAAAACATCAAAGCATATAAAAATTCGAAATATAAAACAGAAAAATAAATTTTAATATTTAGACTAGAATAGGAGACTTATATGAATAAGAGAATTGGTGTAGTTGCGATTTTAGTTGAGGATAAGGACAGTGTAGATGGGGTAAATAAATTACTTAGTATACATGCAGAAATTGTGGTTGGAAGAATGGGAATACCTTATAAAGAGAAGAATTTAAGTGTTATATCTATAATTGTAGATGGTACTAATGATGAGATAGGAGCTTTAACTGGAAGGCTTGGAAGGCTTCAAGGAGTTACTGTAAAGAGTGCTTTAACACAAAAATAATTGGGGGGTTTTAGATATGAATACTTTAAATATAATTAATGAGGAAAAAATAAATAATATTCTTGAGGATGCAAAGACTGTGTCTAAGCAAGAAGTTTTAGATATAATAGAAAAATCAAAGGATTGTTTTGGACTTACATCTACAGAAGCAGCAGCTTTACTTCAGGTAGATGATGAAGAAATTTTAAATAAGATGTTTGAAACTGCTAAATATATAAAAGAAAAAATATATGGAAATAGAATAGTAATGTTTGCACCTCTTTACACTAGTAATGAGTGTACTAATAACTGTCTTTACTGTGGATTTAGAGTAAATAATAAGGAGTTACATAGAAGAACTTTATGTCCAAGTGAAGTTGTAGAAGAGGCAAGTGCAATAGAGAAACAAGGTCATAAGAGAATACTTTTAGTATGCGGTGAGGATAAAAGGGTTACTCATATAGACCATATAGTTGATTCTGTTCAAGCTATATATGACAATGTAGATATAAGAAGAATAAATGTAAACTGTGCACCTCTTGAGGTTGAGGATTTCAAAAAGCTTAAGGATGTTGGAATAGGAACTTATCAAATATTCCAAGAAACTTATCATAGACCTACTTATAAGAAGATGCATGTAAGCGGATCTAAGACAGATTATGATTATAGATTAACTGCTATTGAAAGAGCTTTTGAAGCAGGTATTGATGATGTAGGTATAGGTCCATTGCTTGGTCTTTATGATTATAAATTCGATGTTCTAGCAACTCTTATACATGCTGAATATCTAGATAATAAGTATAATGTAGGACCTCATACAATATCTGTTCCGAGACTTAGACCTGCAATAGGTTCAGCTATTGAAGAAATACCATATCCAATAAGTGATACTGACTTTAAGAAGATAGTTACTATATATAGATTAGCTGTTCCTTACACAGGAATAATAATGTCTACAAGAGAAAGTGCTGAGTTAAGAGATGAACTTTTAGAACTTGGAGTATCTCAAATGTCAGCAGGTTCAAAGACTAACCCAGGTGGATATGAGGAAGATGATAACGATGCTAAGCAATTTGTAGGAAATGATGAAAGAGGATTAGATGAGATTTTAAGAGTTGTATGTAAGCAAGGACATCTTCCAAGTTTTTGTACTGCATGTTATAGAAACCACAGAACAGGAGAGGCATTTATGGAGCTTGCAAAAGATGCTCATATACATGAATTCTGTCAACCTAATGCAATACTTACATTTAAAGAAAACTTAGTAAATGTAGCATCTGATGAAACTAAAAAAATGGGTGAAGAATTACTTAAGAGAGAGATAGAGAAAATAGAGGGAGAAAAGGTTAAGGCTGAGACACTTAAGAGACTTGAAAGAATCGAAGCAGGAGAGAAGGATCTTTATTTCTAAGATATTTATTCTAAACATAAAATAAGTGCTTGAACAAAAAATCAAGCTTATTAAAATAACGCTCATGATTAAATATTTATAATAAAATAAAACATATTTATCTGCCTAATCAAAAATAAAAAGCATTGAAATACCACTCATGTATTAAATATTTATAATAAAACTAAGTATTACATCTTATTCAATATTCTAAAAGTTCTAAACTCCCTAGCGGTCAAACAACGAACTTTCTTAACGTATATTGAAACGATGTAATGCAAGTTTTATTTATAAATATTTAAATCATTCGCTAACATTTCAATGCTATTTATTTTATAAGTGTAGTTTTTAAATTTGTAAGTAGATTTTATATTATAAAGATTGATATTAAAAAATTATATATGGAAATATTGTTGTATGAGTGGTATTTCCATATATAGTTTTGATAACTCATAAAACTAAGAAAAAAACACAAAAAATAAACATGAAAAGAATAAGGGATAAAAAAATATCTAAGAGTAAAATATAGATTGATTAAAAACGTGAAAACAAAGACCTTTGGAGGAATGATATGGATAAAAATATAAAACACTTTCTTATAATGGCTGGGTCTACTAATCATATGTTAAGGGGAGATAAGTTGTTAAAGGATAAGGGAATTAAGACTTCTTTAGTTCCTGCTCCTGCTGAGTATGGTTCGGTTTGTGCTATTGCTATAAAGGTTGAGGATAAAGATAGAGATATAAGTGAGAAGTATTTAAGAGAGAATGATATAACTATAAGAGGTATATATGAAGAAAAGCCAGAAAGGCTTACAGGGCTTATAGATAGACTTAAAAACTCGATAATCAGAGATGAGTTTTTAGATGTTCTTAAAAAGATAGAAGATGGACAAGATCTCACTCATTCTGATATAGTTCTTCTTCTTAAAACAGATAGAAAGGCTGAAATGGAGGCTCTTTTTAAGGCTGCTGATGAGATGAGAAGAAAGATTGTTGGAGATGTTGTAGATATAAGAGGAGCTATTGAGTTTTCTAATTACTGCAAAAAGGACTGTAAGTATTGTGGAGTTAGAAGAAATCTTGATGGACTTCAAAGGTATAGAATGACTGAGGATGAGATAATGGAAGTCGTTCACTCTCTTCATAATATAGGAATAAAAACTGTAATACTTCAATCTGGAGAAGATGCTTGGTGGACTAGGGATAGGATTGCTAACTTAATAACTAGGATTAAAGAAGAAACTGGAATGAAGATAACTTTAAGCTTAGGAGAAAGACCTAGAGAAGATTATGAATATTTCAAAGAACTTGGTGCTAATAATTATTTACTTAAAATAGAGACTACAAATGAAGAAATATTTAAGTTTATTCATCCAGATGATGATATAAATGATAGAAAAGAATGCTCTAAATGGTTAAAGGAACTCGGATATTTAAATGGTTCAGGATGTATAATAGGGCTTCCTGGTCAAAGAGAAGAGGATATTGCAAATGATATACTCTACTTTAAGGATATGGGTATCAATATGATAGGAATAGGACCTTTTATACCTGCGAAGGGAACTCCTCTTGAAAATTATCCAACTGGAGATGTAGATATGACTTTGAAGGCGGTTGCAGTTACAAGACTTGTATGTAAGAGAGTTTTCTTGCCAGCTACTACTGCACTTGCTTCGATTGACTCAGATCTTCAAGCAGAGGCATTAAAGGCTGGTGCTAATACTATAATGCTTATAAATACTCCAGCTAAGTACAGATATAATTACCAAATATATTCAGATAAAAATATGGTTGATTTAAAATCTGCATATGATGCAGTTACGGGAGCTAATAGAGAGTTTCCATCTTATTTAAAAATAGACATGGAGGTGTATAAGGATGCAGGGAACACCGAGAAGTAATAGACTTCATATATCTATATTCGGAAAAAGAAATGCAGGTAAGTCAAGTCTTATAAATGCACTTACTAATCAAGATATAGCTTTGGTTTCAAATGTGGCGGGAACTACTACTGATCCTGTTTATAAAGCCATGGAAATACTTCCAATAGGGCCTGTTGTTTTAATAGATACTGCAGGTATTGATGATGAGGGTGATTTGGGTCAGCTTAGGGTTAAAAAGACTCTTCAAGTATTAAATAAAACTGAGCTTGCAGTACTAGTTATAAGTGCAATTGATGGGGTAACTGATTTTGATAAAGAAACTTTAGATAGAATAAATGATAAGAAGATACCTGTGGTTGGAGTTATAAACAAGTCCGATGAAAAGAATTTATCAGATGAAGAGATAAATAATATACAAGATGAGATTGGAATCGAATTTGTAAAGGTAAGTTCAAAAACTAGAGACGGAGTAGATGACCTTAAAAATTTAATTATAAAGCATTCTCCAAACACTGATGTTGAAAAAAAGATAGTTGGAGACTTAATAGAGCCAAATGATTATGTAGTTTTGGTTACTCCTATAGATAAGGCAGCACCTAAAGGAAGATTAATACTTCCTCAACAACAGACTACAAGAGATATAATAGATCATGGAGCAATAGCAATAATAACAAGAGAAACAGAGCTTGAAGCAACTCTTAAAGGTCTTAACAAAAAGCCAAAGATAGTAATAACAGACTCACAAGCTTTTGAAAAGGTAGACAAGCTAACTCCAAATGATATACCTATGACATCTTTTTCAATATTATATGCAAGATATAAGGCAGATTTAGAAGAGTTAGTTCTTGGAGTTAAGCAAATAGAGAAACTAAAAGAAAATGATAATGTCTTAATATGTGAGGGATGTACTCATCATAGACAAGAAGGCGATATAGGAAAAGATAAAATTCCTAAATGGATAGAGGGTATGTGTGGTAAAAATCTAAACTTTGAATGGAGTTCTGGGGTTAATTATCCAGAGCCAGATGAAATGAAAAAATATAGCTTGATAGTTCACTGTGGTGGATGTATGTTAAATCCTAAAGAGATGGAGTTTAGGGTTATGCAGGCTAGAGAAAATAAGACTCCTATTGTGAATTATGGAATATTGATTGGTCATATAACTGGGGTTTTAGAAAGAGCTTTAGAGCCATTTCCTGTTGCTAAAGAGCTTTATATTGGAGAGTAAACAAAAATGATGGTTATGAAAATAGCCATCATTTTTTAGTTTATAGGGGATTACACTAGAGCCACGCAAGAGGATAAAGTGAATTTTTGATTAATATGAACCTTAATTTTGTTTTTTATCTGCAAAATAAGTATACAATTAATCTATTATTGCATAAATATGATTAGTAGAGGTTACTTTATCATGATATTTTTAAAGGAGGATTTTTATGAAGAAAAGAAAAATTATCACATTCTTACTTGTAATGCTAATGGTATTACCTATGCATGTAAGTGCTGTTACAAAAGATCAAGCATCCAATTGGCACTATGGAAATGTAAGTAATTGGGCAAGACCTGAACTTGTATCTGCTGTAACAAGAGGAATTGCTAATGATCAAAGTCTTTTTAGAGACTGTAGTAGAAATATTACAAGAGAAGAATTTGCAAATCTTGTAGTGAATTTATATGAATCGGTAAGAGGAGAAACATTATCCGCTGCATCTATATATAGTTTTACTGATACAACTAATCTGAATGTACGAAAAGCATATAATTCTGGAATTATCAATGGTGTAGGAAATAAAAAGTTTGCACCAAATGATTCTGTTACTCGCGAGCAAATGTCTGTCATGATTTATAATGTAGTGGAACGCATACATTCAGGAATGGATTATGATTTTTATAAAGGTGATGGAGTTCTTACTGTTGCAGATAAGGCAGATGTTTCTTATTGGGCTACTAAGCAAGTAGCTTATACGTTTGACACTAGAATCATTACAGGTGATGGAGTAAATTTTAATCCGAAGAAAAATGCTTCTGTTGAGCAGGCGGTAGCAATAGTAAATAGAGTATATGATAAGTATAATCCTTACTTTGATGCAGAGGCAAAGGTTAAAGCAAAGGAAGAGGCAAGAGCTAAAGCAGAAGCAGAGGAGAAAGCTAAAGCAGAGGCAAAAGCGAAAGCAGAAGCAGAGAAAAGAAAAACAAAAAGATTTACTGTAGATGATATAATGGCTTCTCACTATGGATATTTTGATAATATTAAAAAGTTTCCTTATAGAGATGGATATGTTTTTCATTTAGATGGACCTAACAATAAGATTGGTAAAAAAGAAGGTAAATTAGTTCTTGATTCTAATATGGATCGAAACAGTAATTGGTATACAGATGTTGACATAGAAACGTATTTATTTCTTGATAAAAAAGATTGGTATTCGGATGTAGGTATAATGTTAAGAGTAAATGCAATGACTGGTGAACCTAATAAACATAATGGATATTATGCAGGTATTCAAGATGACGGAGATGTTGTTTTTGGAGTACATTCTGTAAGGTCTGGCTGGAAAAACTTAAAAGAATTCGATACAAATGTAAATCCAACAATTCCAAATAAATTACGTGTTAAAGCTATAGGATCAAATTTTACTATTTATTTAAATGATAGAAAAATTGGTACTGTAAATGATAGTACTTATTCTGCTGGTAAAGTTGGACTTAGAACTTGGGATGGATATGTTTATTATTATGGTACTACAGTTAAAGATTTAGATTAATAAATAGCTTTAAGTAAATTAAACAAAGGGCGATAAGAAAGTATGAAATTTTCAATCTAAGGATAATATTGCTTAAATCACTAAATTTGCAACTATTTCAAGAAGTGGAGAACGTTAGAAATCTTTGGCTACATGATCCATGCTGGATAATAAAGCGAATTTTTTAATAATGAGTAGGAAACTATATTCCTAACCTTGTAAAGTAGATAATATAAATAATAAAATATATTTAAGCTGCCAAAGCTCGATAAACTAATGGATTTTGGTAGTTATTTTTTTTCTAAAACTTAATTCTATTAATACTGGAGATAAGAACTCTACAGTTTCTGAATTGATTTTCACTTTATTGGAAGGGAGATAAATCTTGGGTGTTCATGAATATGATAATAATATGAGATCTGGTGAAGAATTTATTAATGGAGATATTTGTTTTTTACCTTGTACATTTAGCTTGGAAGTAGGCAAAGCATTTAGTGACTTTAATGCGGAAAAGATTAAAAATGTTAATCCTGATATTAAAATAAATGGGGTTATGATTTAATTATAATGAATAAAATTCATATAAATAATTAACTACCTAGATTTCGTATAAACGAGATCTAGTTTTTTTATTCTGTGAATTAATTACCCAAAAATGTTAATAAGTGGATAACGCATCCACAGGCAGAGGATACAGAGAGAAGTACTAGTGGAATGCTATCATTGAAATATATGGATTCTGAGTTTTCTAAAAATATCAACAATAAAAAAATATATGTGGATAAAATAGGATGTTTAAATGAAAAAAAGATTTGAAATCATGTTTAATGTGGATAACAATGAAATAAAAATAAAGGGAGGATATAAATTAAATTAGAGTCGAAGAAAAAATAGAATTAAATAAGAATATTGACCGATATATAGATTGAAAGGGAGATGATTATGAGAATAAAGAATAAAAAGAGGATCATAGGAGTTATATGTTATTTGATTTTTAATTTAGCATTTTTAAGTAATTTTTCATATGCGGATAGTCTGCCAAAAAAATATGATTTAAGAGAACTTGAAAGAGTAACACCTGTCAAAGATCAAGGAGAGATAAACAGCTGTTGGGCTTTTGCAGCTTTATCGTCTCTTGAATCTAATATCAAACTTAAGAAAAATAAGGAATATGATTTTTCGGAAAATAATATGATTAATGTTCATGGATTTGATTCAGGTGCAAAAGATGGTGGAAATGCAGCCATGGCAACCGCTTATCTTGCAAGCTGGAAAGGAGCTGTGCTAGAAGAAAAAGATGAATATCCTCAAAATAGATATTCTAAAAATAGAGGAATAAAAAAATCAGATTATCATGTTAAAAATGTAATATATATACCAGAGAGAAAAACATTTGATGATAATGAGAAGATAAAAAAATCAATCATGGATTATGGTGCTGTTTATACAGTTTTTAAGTGGGATGAATCTTATTATAATCAAAGAAATAGTTCATATAGATATAATACATCAAGTAAAGGAAATCATGCTGTATCTATTGTTGGATGGGATGATGCGTATTCAAAAGATAAATTCAAACATAAACCTGAAAGTGATGGAGCATTTATATGTAAAAACAGTGCAGGAAGTAATTGGGGAGATGATGGATATTTTTATGTTTCATATTATGACTGTAATATAGCTAAAATAGAGAATGCGGTTTTCATAGCTTCTGACGAAAAGTATGACAATATTTATCAGTATGATGAACTTGGACAAACTTATGATTATGGGTATTCAAAAGAAACTGCTTGGTTTTCTAATGTTTTTGTAGCTAAAGAAAATGAAGAATTAAGTGCTGTAGCTTTTTATACAAATGGGGAAGAATCTGATTATGAGATATGGGTATGTAAAAATTTTGAAGATGTGGGTTCGTTTAAAGATATGAAAAAAATAGACCAAGGAAAAATAGATACTATTGGATATCATACGATTTCAACTGATAAGATTGATTTAAACAAAAATGAAAAGTTTGCTGTTATTATAAAATTAAAAACAAAAGGAGAAAAGTATCCTGTGGCTATTGAAAGCCCAAAAGGAAAATATTCAAGCAAGGCAAAATCAAATAAAAATGAGAGCGGTATTAGCCCTAATGGGAAAGAGTGGAGAGATTTAACAGATACTCAACCGAACGCTAATGTTTGTTTAAAAGCTATTACAAAAAATAGATATATTATACAAAAGCAAGGAAATTTAGAAGTACAATTAATAGAAAAAAATGATTTTATTGATAATGAAGGACAAGTAGATATAACTGTAAGGATAAAAAATAATGAAGATAAATCTAAAAAGGTTGTTTTAATGTTAGCTTTATATGATGGAAATAATAAGATGGTTGATTCTACGAGCATCAAAAAAGAAATAAAATCAAAAAAAGAAGAATTTTTAATAACAGGAGTTTTAATACCTCATAAAGGAAAATATACATTAAAAGGATTTGTTTGGGATGATTCAGATAAAGGAAATTATCTTATAAAAAATCCTATACAGATAAATATAAAATAGAAACTATGTAATTATACTTTCTTCATTATCAGGGCGTGGAGTTTATAAATCTCCATCAGATTTAATAAAAAGACCTAAAAGTTTAGAAAATACAAATGATATAAAGTATCACATGAACTAAGAACTCCACTTACCTCAATACAAGGTTGGAGTGAAATTATGCTAACAGGGGATGTTGAAAATGAAGAAGAAGCTAAAGAAGGATTACAAATTATATATGATGAATCTAAAAGATTAACGAGATTAGTAGAAGAACTTCTTGATTTCTCAAAATTTGAATCTGGAAAAATAACTCTTGATTTGGAAACTATAGATATAAATAAATTAGTAATATCTATTTATAATTATTTCAAGAAAAGATTTAAAAAAGAAAATATTAAAGTGATTTTAGATATTGATAAAAATCCATATTATATAAAAGGAGATATAAATAGACTTAAACAAGTATTTATAAATATTATAGATAATTCAATAAAATTTTTAAATGAAAATAAAGTAATATTTATTAAAACTAAATGTAGTGATAAATTTATTGTTATAGATATACAAGATAATGGTATGGGAATATCAAAAGAAGATTTAGATAAAGTAACAGATAAGTTTTATAAGGGAAATTCTAAACAAGCAGGTAGTGGAATCGGACTAGCGATATGTAAAGAGATAGTAGATATGCATAAAGGGGAATTAAGTATTGATAGTATTGAAAAAGAAGGTACAAAAGTAAGTATTAAAATACCTAAATTGTAACCTAGCTGTAACTACAAAACGTAGTATATATACTAAAATGTAATTATCAAATAATTAATATAGAAAAGGAGAGATTTAAATGAAACTAATAAAGAAAATATTTTGTTTAACATTAATATTATTAATGGCTGGTGTTGGAGTTGGATGTACAAAAGCTAATAATGAAGTTAAAGAAGATTCAAATGAAAAAGGATATAGCAGTGAGCTTTTAAGTTATTTTCCTTCAGTAGAAGGAACTGTTCTCAACTACTCTGGAACAGCTGAATATGGGCAGACATTAACACTTAACAAAGTTACAGATAATGAAGATTTATTAGCGTTGAATTTTAAAGGAGAAATATTAGATGTATCTGAAGGTGAAGGGCCTTCAAAGGAAGACAGAGGGATAGAAACAGAATATACAATAAATAAAGATACAGTTACACAGAAACAAAAGAATTTAACAAGAAGATTCTCTCAATCTATAATTAAAGATCAAGTTGTTTTAAAATTACCTATTAAAGCAGGAAATACTTGGGATCAAAAAGTTAATATAGATGGTAAAGAATATACTATGCAAACAAAGATTACAGATGTATCTAAAGATGACAAAAATAAAAATATAGTAAAAACTGAAACTACAATTCAGGGAATAGAAGATTATCCTGAGAATACTTATAAGGAAATAAAAATATTTAAAGAAGGAAAAGGACTCGTAGAATTTAAAAATACAATTTTTTTAGGAGAAACTAAAGATCCTTTTGAGTTTGGATATATGTTATTTGAATCAGAAAAATAATACAAATAAATTGAGATACCTAGATTTCGTACAAAAATGAGATCTAGGTTATCTCTATTTTATCAAAAAATTTCAATAATAAAACTTATGTGGTAAAATATTATAAAAAAAGGAGTTGGGATAATGGGAATTTTATCTAGTGTAGGATTAGGGAGTACAAAAGTAAATTTTATATTTGACTCAAATGATTTAACACCGGGTTCTAAAGTTAGTGCAACTCTATATATAGAAGGTGTAAGTAGTGAACAATACATAGAAAATATATCTATAAATGTCATTACAAAACATACTCAGATAAAGTCTGATACACAGCACATAACAAGCAATATAGCGACCAAGGTAAAGCATATTATTCAAAAGATAGAGGTTCCTATAAATGAAACTATAAAATTAAATCAGAACATAGAAAAAGATATTGAGTTCGTACTAGATTTTGAAACTCCGATGACTATAAGTAAATCAGAAGTATGGATAGAAGTTTCTATTGATAATATGATTTTTAAGAAAAAATATGATGTAAAGGTGAATCCACATCCGTTTTCAGCTAAGGTATTAGGATCAATTGAAGAAATGGGATTTTCTATAGATAAAGTATATAATGATTATTTTTATGGAGTTAAAGAAGGGGTTCCTTTCGTTCAATGGTTTGTATATACACCTAATAAAGAGATCAGAGAGAAATTTGAACAAATAAGAATAGCTTACTTAATAGAAGATGAAGGGGTAAGATTATTAGTTGAGCTTGATAATATGGCTAAAGGAATTAAAGGAGCAGTAAAAACATTATTGAATGTAGATGCTGGAGAAGAAAGAATAAATATTTACTTTACTAAAGAAGAAATAAATATAGGTACAGAATATATTAAGAACAAATTGATAGGTTTAATCCCAAAATAAATGGAATTAAAATACCGCTAATGTAGTAAATGTTTTTAATAAAACTAAAAATTTCATTTTATTGAATATCCTAAAAGTTCTAAACTGACTATGTTCAAACAACGAACTTTCTTAACGGATATTCAAACGATGAAATTCAAGTTTTCTACAAAAATATTTAAATCATTCGCTAACATTTTAATGCCATTTATTTTGCTACATCCTCTTCTGTCATATTATGACTTGCACTTGCATCATAATCCATTTCATAAATCTTTTTTAATTCTTCAATTTTTCCTAAGGTTTTCTCACTAAATGGAGCTTTCCCTTCAAAAGAATGAAGTACAATTCCTTCAAGCAAATCCCCTAAAGATATATCAAGATACTCTGCTAATCCTTTTAAAACTTTAACCATTCTTTTTTCCATACGAACTCCTGTTTGTACACGTTCAACTTTCATTTTACTCATGCTACACCTCTTTTCAATATATAGTTACCCTGGTAACAATATAACGCATATTTTAGTGTTTGTAAATATATTTGATACAAAAATTACAATGATTTCATTGACAAAATAATTTTTGTTTTATAAATAAATAGTTTAATCTCTATTCAATTGTATTAAGAGTAAAAAAATTTTACAAATTATAAAAAGGAAATGTTAGACAATATATAGAAATAAAACGATAAAGCACAATTTAATGCAAGATATTACATATATAGACAGGGACATAGGAATAAACTTAAAGAAAAGAACATATAAGTTATGCAAATAAAAATTGGAATGTATTTTATTTGCAAATATAGTATCTATAGAATAATTATTTTTATAGGTATAAATTTAGAATTATTAAATAAAATGATGAATAAAATTAGTATATATAATTTAAAACAATAGATAAGTTAAAGACTTTATCTAGGAAATTGGTTTTATTCAAGTTTTAATATAGAATGAAAAATGAATAATGTTACATATAATAAAATAAGAACAGGAAGATGTATAAATATGAAAACAAAATTAAAAATTTTAAAAATAATATATGATTCAAGCAAAGATTCGTTAGAATACCGTATCTTTAATACTATTAGTTTAGCTTCAGCGCTATTAATGATATTATTAATTCCTATAAATTATGCTCAAAATATGTCAACTATTCATATTATAGCTTTATCAATTAGTGCAATTATAACACTTGTAATATTTGTATTATTTCGATATAGAAATATTAAATTGATATCTTTAAGTTTAATAATTGCTATATTGATATTAACAACTCTTTGGTTCACAAATGGAGGTTCGTATGGAAGTATCCCGTACTATTTTACTTTTACACTTGCATGTTCCATCATTTTGTTAAGAGGTAAAAAAAGAAATATATTCTTTTTAATAAATATAATTGTAGTAGTATCATTAATAATCATTGAATACTATAACAAAGAAAGCATTATATATTATAATTCACTTAAAGATAGATATATAGATATCATGCTAGGAATTACTATATGTTTATTTATGTTGGGAATTATCATCAAAATCGTTATTGATAATTTTGATGCAGAAAGAAAAAAAGTTGAACAAAATACTTTGGAATTAGAAAAAAGAAATCAATCATTACTAAATAAAAATATAGAAATTACAGAAAAGAAAAATCAACTAATTCAAGTATTAGAGGAACTTAAAAAGAATGAAGAAAGAATTAAGTATTTAGCGTATCATGATATGCTCACTGATTTACCAAATAGAAGATTAGGAAAAGAAATATTACAATTAGCAATAGATAATCATTCAAATAAAAGCAGTAAGATTGGAGTTCTATTTTTAGACTTAGATAGATTTAAATACATTAATGATATTTTGGGACATGATATAGGAGATTTTCTTTTAAAAAATGTTTCTGAAAGATTAAAAATATGTGTTAGAGAAAGTGATACAGTTGTCAGATTAGGTGGAGATGAATTTATGATAATAGTTGATGAACCATGTTCGTTCAAAAAAATATCTAATATCTCTCAACAGATTATTGACATTTTTTCAGAACCATTTATTTTAGAAACGAGGCAAATAAATATTACTTGTAGTATCGGTATTGCAATATTCCCTGAACATGGAAAAAACATTGAAACTTTATTAAAAAATGCAGATATAGCTATGTATCAAGCAAAAGAAAAAGGACGCAATAATTTTAAATTTTTTAGTCACGAAGTAGATGAGAAAATAAACAAAGATATGGAAATAAGAGAAGGTATTATAAAAGCTATAGAGAAAAAAGAATTTGTATTATATTATCAGCCTAAAATTGATATAAAATCAGGTAAACTTGCAGGAAGTGAAGCATTAGTAAGATGGAATCATCCTCAACAAGGATTAATCTATCCAAGTGATTTTATACCTATTGCAGAACAATATGGACTAATCAACAATATAGATAAATTAGTACTAGAAATGGCATGCAATCAAATCAAAAAATGGGTTAACAAAGGGTTTGATCCAGGAAGTGTTTCTATAAATATCTCTGCTAATCAATTCAACGATCTTGAATTTATTGATATGCTAGATTCTATTTTATCCAAAACAGAAATTAATCATAGATTAATTCAGTTAGAAATTACAGAAACGGCTGCTATGCAAGATACTTCTTATACTCAGAAGGTTTTTTATAAAATTAAAAAAAGAGGAATCAATATAGCATTAGATGATTTTGGAACAGGTTATTCTTCATTAAATTATCTGAAATCTTTTCCGATAGATGTATTAAAAATAGACAAATCATTTGTTGACGAAATCTGCTCGAACAAAGTGGATAATGCCATTATACTAGCAGCAATTACTATGGCTAAAGCACTAGATATAAAAGTAGTAGCCGAGGGAGTTGAAACAAATGAACAGTTAGAATTACTAAAAGATGCTGATTGCCAAGAATATCAAGGGTATTTATTTAGCAAACCAGTGTCGGTAGAAGAAATGGAAATGATGTTTATTAAAAATGGAAATTAAAGAAATTCGCTAGTATATAAAAAAGAGTGCGTATGCACTCTTTAATTTATACATTATTTTCCGAAGTATCTCTTTAATAAACCATTGAAAGCTGAACCGTGTCTAGCTTCATCTTTACACATTTCATGAACTGTATCATGGATTGCATCTAAGTTTAATTGTTTAGCTTTAGTAGCTAATTCTTTTTTACCTATGCAAGCACCGTGCTCTGCATCTACTCTCATTTGTAAGTTCTTTTCAGTGCTATCAGTTACAACTTCTCCTAATAACTCTGCAAATTTAGCAGCATGCTCTGCTTCTTCCCAAGCTATTCTCTTGTAAGCTTCAGCTACTTCTGGGAATCCTTCTCTATCAGCTTGACGGCTCATAGCTAGGTACATACCTACTTCTGTACATTCTCCTAAGAAGTTTTGACGAAGACCTTCTATTATTTCTGGATCTACATCTTTAGCTATTCCAACAAAATGCTCGTCAGCCCAAGCTAGTTTTGTTTCATCATGTGCTATAAATTGATCTTTAGGTGCTTTACATTGCGGACATACCTCTGGTGCATTTTCCCCCTCGTGAGTGTAACCGCATACTTTACATATAAATTTTTTCATATTAAATACCTCCCCAATTAAATTAAATGTTTTTCTAATTCATATATACCTATAAAAAAACATCTTAAACATAAAAATTTAAAATTTCCTATAAAAAATTATATTATATATAGAAAATCAGTTCAATGCTTGTGTTAAATAAAGAGTTATATATATGAAACTACTTTACAAAAAAGAAAAAATATCTTAAAATATTAGTTAACGTTAACTAACTAATATTTGAATATTTCGATTTTTTAGGAGGAATTGATGAAGTTAGAAGTAAGTTTGTTGGAAATGGAAGAATATATTCATAAGATATACAAAAAGCATATAGAGAAAATTATGAGTAAACAGGAGTTTTCGAGATTTAGCATAAATCATATGTATTATTTGGAATATATATATACACTTAATAATCCAACTTTTAGCCAATTAGCTCAGGCTTTAAATGTTACTAAGCCATCTGTTACGGCTATGATAAAAAGGTTAATAGATCAAGGATATGTAAAAAAGATGAACTCAGAACATGATAAAAGGGAATTTCATATATATTTAACTGATAGAGGCAAAGAAATTTTGAATGCAGAGCTTGAGGTTTACAAGCACTTTACTAAGAAAATATCTGAGCATTTATCTGAAGATGAAGTAGAATTATTTTCAAAATTAGTATCAAAAATTATATTAAGCATAAAAAAGGAAAAAACTATGGAGGTTATAGAATGCAATTAGACAGTACTCATATAGCAAAGGCATCTATTAAGATAGCTATAACAAGTTCAAGAGAAGATGAGCAAAGGGTAATAAAAGAATTGGAAAAAGAAGGTATAAAAGCAGTTGCAGTTGATATAGGAGGAAATTTAATACAGTCTATACCTAAGGTTATAGAAAGAGCACTTGTAGCATCCAGAAGAAGTGGGGTTATAAAAGAGTGTCATGTACACGATGGAGCAGTAGTAGGAGCAGCTAGAGAAGCAATAATGCAGGTAGCTTCAAAGGCAAATGGAATGAATGTAGGAGGAAAAATAGGTATCGCAAGACACAAGGAGCATTTGAGCGTTTGCATATTTATGAGTATGGGGCTTTTACATTTAAATGATGTTGTTGTTGGATTATGTCATAGGTCGATACCAGATATATATTAGTTTAAAATAATGCCAAGGGATATTATGTTCCTTGGTTTAAAATCTTCAAAAATAGAATAGAAGGAGATTATTAAAAATGGGTGATTTTATCAGTTTAGCATTGGCACTTATTTTTGGGATTTTGCTTGGGAAGGCTATGAATAAAATGAATATGCCTGCAGTTGGAGGGTATATAATAGCAGGTCTTATAATTGGAGTATCGGGACTTAATATTGTAAATGAACAGGTAATAGAGGAGCTATCTTTTATAAGTGATGTAGCACTTGGAATAATAGCTTTTAATATTGGTAGTGAGTTTAAGATACAAGAAATGAAAAAATTAGGTAAGAATATATTTATAATAGCATTTTGTGAGGCGATTGGGGCATTTGCTCTTGTTACTGGAATAATGTTAGCGCTTGGTCAAGATATACCAACTGCACTTATATTAGGTTCTATATCATCAGCTACAGCACCAGCAGCTACTGTTATGGTTCTTAAAGAGTATAAAGCTAGAGGTCCTCTAACTAGTACATTACTTGGGGTTGTTGCGGTTGATGATGCTATATCTCTTATGATATATGCAGTTTCTGCATCTGTGGCGAAGGTTTTCCTAAAGCATGAAGTTTTAACTGTATCTAAGGTAATTATTCATCCTATAGCAGAAATAGTTTTATCTATAGGAGTAGGTGGGTTAATTGGAATATTATTATGTTATTTACTTAAAAATGCTAAAAATGAATCTGAAGTTTTAACTTTTGTTATTGCAAGTATTGTTTTAATTGTAGGGGTTGCTCTTCACTTTAACTTATCTCCACTTCTTTGTGCTATGGCAACTGGAATAATGGTAACAAATGTATCAAGTAAGGCAAATAAGGCATTTAATATACTTGAAAAATGGTCACCTCCAGTAACAGCAGCATTCTTTACATTAGCAGGTTCTAGACTTGATATTTCTTTAATTCCTAAGATAGGACTTTTAGGAGCTTTGTATTTATTATTTAGAATAATTGGAAAAGTAGGAGGAGCATCTATTGGAGGAACAATTTCAAAGGCACCAGCTGTAGTTAAGAAATATATAGGTCTTGGTCTTTTATCGCAAGTAGGAGTTGCTATAGGTCTTGCAATAACGGTAGGAAGAGAATTTCCAGGAACACCTCTTGGTGAAATTGTAATTACTATACTTATGGCTACAACTATAATTACAGAAATAATAGGACCTGTTGCGACTAAGATGGCAATTAAAAAAGCAGATGAAAGTTCTGTTTTAAGAGAAGTGTCAAAAAACACAAATTAAGTAAAAAAATAGTGAAAAATTTGAGTTGACATAGTATATTAACTTTTATATAATAGATTCTAAATTCAGAATAAAATGTAGATTAGGAAGTTCGTAGAAGATTAGTAGAGAAGTAGTTTTGTAGTATAGTAGATATGTAGAATGGTAGGTATGTAGGGTAGGTTTATTAACTTTGTTTAAAAACTCTCATACGAGAGTTTTTTTTGTACAATTTTTGTAACTAAAAATTTAGGAGGATGGTAGTATGGTAGGAAAAAAGAATTTTAAAATCGTTGTTTTACTTATCTTATTAGTTGTATCTTTAGTAGGATGCAAGTCAGTAGACACTTCAAAGGATGACAAAATCAAAATCGGAATAACTCAAATAACAGAGCATCCAGCTCTTGATTTAGCGAGAAAAGGATTTATTAAAGCTCTTAAAGATAATGGATTTGAGGATGGGAATAACATAGAGATAGACTTTCAAAGTGCTCAAGGAGATATACCTACATCACAAACTATAGCACAAAATTTCGTATCTCAAAATAAGGATATTATATTTGCAATATCTACCCCATCAGCTCAAAGTGCATTCAATTCTACAAATGAAATCCCTATACTAATAACAGCAGTAACAGATCCTGTAGAAGCAGGGTTAGTAAAATCTATTGAAAAAACACAGACAAATGTAACAGGAACTAGTGATATGACACCTATTGATAAGCAGTTTGAACTTATAAAGAAGTTAGTTCCAAATAGTAAAAAAGTAGGTATTATATATAATACAAGTGAAATAAATTCTAAAATCCAAGTTGATATGGCTAAAGAAGAAGCTAAAAAGATTGGATTTGATATAGAGGAAGTTGGAGTAAGTAGTGTTAATGAGGTATCACAAGCAATGGATAAATTGATTCAAAGTGTAGATGTTGTATACACTCCAGCAGATAACATAGTTGCATCATCAATGAGTTTAATATCAAATAAATGCAACGAAAAAAATATACCGATAATAGGAGCAGAAGAATCACACGTAAAATTAGGTGCTTTAGCTACTGAAGGAATAGACTACAATCAGTTAGGATATGAAACAGGTCTTATGGCTATTGAAGTTTTAAATGGTAAAAAACCTCAAGATATGAGTATCGAATACATTAAAAATACTACTCTTGTTATAAATGAAGAAGTAGCTAAAAAGCTAAATATACAAATACCAGATGACTTAAAATCAAAGGCACAAATTATTAAGGGGGGAAACTAGATGGACTTAATTATAAGTATACTCGAACAAGGCTTAATATTTTCGTTAATGGCATTAGGAGTGTATATAACATATAAGATACTAGATTTTCCCGACTTATCAGTAGATGGAACATTTGCACTTGGAGCATCTGTTACAGCAGCTCTTTTGGTTAAAGATATAAATCCAGTTGTTGCAACTGGGTTATCTATTATAGCTGGATGCATAGGAGGCGTTGCAACTGGAATACTTCATGTTAAATTTAAAATAACCAACTTGTTATCGAGCATACTAGTTATGACAGCCTTATATTCTGTAAACCTTAGAATAATGGGAAAATCAAATATCCCATTATTCAATCAAAATACAGTATTTAATATAAATATAGAACCTATATTTATAATACTTATAATAGCTTTTTTAGTAAAAATATTATTAGACGTTTTTCTTAGAACAAAGTTAGGTTTTGCTTTAAAAGCATGTGGAGATAACGAAAAACTTATAACATCTTTAGGTATAGATATAGGAAATATAAAAATAATAGGACTTATGGTATCCAATGGCTTAGTTGCACTTTCAGGATCATTAATTGCTCAATATCAAGGATTTTCAGATGTTACAATGGGAGCTGGTATTATAGTTATGGGTCTTGCATCAGTAATATTTGGAGAAGCAGTTTTAAAGAAATTCTCATTTATAAAGACTACTACAATGGCTGTTATAGGATCTATTTTATATAAATTCAGTACGGCTCTTGCTTTGAAAATCGGATTTAATCCAACGGATTTGAAACTTATAACAGCATTAATAGTAGTGGTTGCTATAGCTTCTAATAATGCTAAATTTAAATTAAATCTAAGCTTTATAAAAAGAGGTGATATAAATGATTCAAATAAGAAACTTATGCAAAACATTCAATAAAAGTACTATAAATGAAAAGCAGGTATTTGATAAATTATCACTTGATATAAAAGAAGGGGATTTTATAACTATAATAGGAAGTAATGGAGCTGGAAAATCAACTCTTTTAAATATGATATCGGGAAGTTTAGATAAAGATAGTGGAACTATAAATGTAGATGATAAAGATATATCAGATCTTAAGGAATATAAAAGATCAAAATTTATATCAAGAGTATATCAAGACCCAAGTTTTGGAACATCTCCATCAATGACTATATTAGAAAATTTATCTATGGCTATTAACAAAGGGAATAAATTCGGATTATCTAAGGGAATTTCAAATAAGAATATAAATTATTTTAAGGAAATATTATCTGAATTATCATTAGGACTTGAAGAGCAACTTTATACGCAGGTATCTCTTTTATCGGGAGGACAAAGGCAGGCATTATCTCTTATAATGGCAACTATAAAAAATCCAGATATACTACTGCTTGATGAACATACAGCAGCGCTGGATCCTAAGACTTCTCAAAGAATATTGGAACTTACTGAGAAAATAGTAGATAGTAAGAAAATTACAACCCTTATGATAACCCATAATCTAAATCATGCTATATCAATGGGAAACCGACTTTTGATGATGCATGGGGGCGAGGTAGTATTAGATATTAAAGAAGATGAAAAGAAAGATTTGAATATAGATAAGCTTTTATCATATTTTGAAAAGATACAATCTAAGGATGCATTAAGTGATAGAGTTATATTTTCTTAATAATTACGTGTAATAAAAAATAGTTACCTAAATTTCGTACAAATGTAATTATTTATTCACTATAAAATACCAATTGATCAAATCTCTAATTTGGAAAAATTATAGCTCTTAATCCCAAAACAAATGACA
>NZ_JBBMMD010000020.1:0-69648 GCF_037844525.1 Tepidibacter sp. Z1-5
TTGTTTGACCTTGAGGGAGTTCAGAACTTTTAGGAGATTCAATAAGATGTAATTCTTAGTTTTATTAAAAATATTTACAACATTAGCGGTATTTTAATGTCATTTATTTTGGGATTAAATCTATTGCTTTGCCATAAGATTCATTTCTCTTTTTAGCATAATACCTGTGATTAAAGTTGATATAGCATCTGACATAGGAAATGTTATCCATACTCCTAAAAGTGAAGGATTAATTATTCTAGGTAGAATAATTAGTAATGGAGCGAATAATATTACCTGTCTTAAAGCAGATAATACAAGTGCTGGAATAGCTTTACCTATGGACTGATAAACAGATCCTCCAACTGATTGAATTCCTATTACTGGCATGAATAAAAGTATTATTCTAAGAACTGTAGCTGATTCATCTACTAGTTTTGAATCAGTTAAGAATAGTCCCATAAGCTGCTTTGGAAATAACATACCAAACAATACAGATGTAGTTGCAAATACTGTAGTTCCTATTAAAGCATATTTAATAGATTTGTTAACTCTATCCATTTGACGAGCTCCATAATTGTAGCCAACAAGAGGTTGAAGCCCTTGAACTATACCGAATAAAGGCATCATTAAAAACATCAATATTTTAAAAGCTGCACCGTAAATTGCAAATGCATCATTTCCACCGTATATTTTAAGCGAGTGATTTAAAAGTATAGCTACAAAGCTACTAGCTATTTGTCTTGCAAAAGACGAAAATCCAATTGAAAATATTTGATTTAATATATTTTTATCAGGCTTATAATGGTGAGCCTTAGGTTTCATATTTGTTTTATCGCCTTTTAAGTAGAATATTACAAAAAGGAATGAACAAAATTGAGATAAAGATGTAGCAATAGCAGCACCTTTAATTCCCATACCAAATCCGAATATAAATATAGGGTCTAGTATAGTATTAAGTACAGCACCTACAAGCATTGTAAACATTGCAGTCTTAGCATTTCCTTCAGCTCTTATAAGTGAGTTAGTAGACATAGCGAATTGATTGAATAAACTTCCTATTAATATAACGCTTACGTAATCTTTAGCATAAGGCATTATTTCAGTTGTTGCACCGAATAACACAAGTATAGGGTCTATGAATATAAGACCAATTGAAACCATTAAAGCACCTAAAACTATATTACATAAGAATGCATTACCTACTACACTTTCAGCTTTTTCATAGTTTTTTTCACCGAGAGATCTTGAATACACAGAAGATGCTCCCATACCTACCATTTGAGCTACTGCTGTCATAACCATTTGGATTGGAAAGGCTACTGTAAGAGCTCCAAAAGCTAAAGTTCCTGCTCCTTTGCCTATAAATATACCATCTATTATATTGTATAGAGCACTTACCAAAAGACCTATTATAGCCGGTAGAGATAATTTAAATAAAGTCTTTTTAATATCACCAGTTTCTAGCATTTGATTACGTTCATTCATGTTTATCACTCCTTATTTTTCAAATGATGTGCAAGTTTTACGTCTCCAGAGTATTCACATGCATTTATAGTTAATTTTGTTATAGTCTTTATAAATTGTTCTATTTCATCTTCTGATATTCCATCAGTTATTATATCCATCCATTTTGCAAGAGATTCATATATATGAGGTTTAACTTTTATAGCCTTTTCTGTTGGATGTAATCTATAAGCTCTTTTATCATCTGGATCTACTTGTCTTACAACATAACCGTTTTCTTCTAGTTTTTTAACTCCACGTGCTATATTTGCTTTATCTATTCTAAGCTTTTTGGCTACATCATCTTGAGTTATTCCATCGTGATAAAAAAGGCATATCAAAATAGAATATTGACCTTTGCTTATTGATAATTCTTTAAATTCATCATTAAAAAATATTTGACCATATCTGTGCAGAATCGATATAGACTTGCCTATTATGTGTCTATCTTCAGCTTTCAATTTAATCTCTCCTTTACTTTGGTTGTCATCGCAACTAAATGTAATTTTAACATAGAATTGTTGCTAGTGCAACTAAATAAAAAAAATATAGTGGCTACATTAGCAACCACTATATTTGGATAGATAGTTTTATTTTGTGTTTCTAGCATGCACTCAATTGCTTATCAATTATTTAATCATCTTTGCTAGATTGTTTCAAATTAGGCAATGTATCTAGAACTGACGTATCCTTTATTTTGTGCTCATCAAACCAGAAATATTCAAGATTTGTAAGATTAGATAAAGAACTTATATCATCAATTTCATTATTTATAATACTTATGTTTACTAAAGAAAGTATATTTGATAAAGGGCTTATGTCTTTTATTTTATTATTATTAATACTTAAAATACTAAGGTTTGGTAAAGAACTAAGTGGTGTTATATCTGATATAAAATTAATGTCCATATAAAGTGTTTTTAAATTAGTTAAGTTTTTAATTGATGAAATAACACTTATATTATTTCCTGAAATATCCAGAAATGTTAAATTGCTTAAACTAGATAGAAAACTTATATCTGATAAATTATTATCGCCAATATTTAGTTCCTTTAGATTTTTTAATTTAGATATATTAGATAAATCAGTAATTTTATTTGATGATAGATCTAAATAATTTAAACTATAAAGGTTTGATAAATCTGGAACAGAATCTATATAATTAGATCCTAGATCTAAGCTTGTAACTCTAGATAAATTAGACACACTTGAAGCATCTTTTATCTTATTATTTTCAAGATTTAATGTATGTAGTTTATTTAGACTGTTTAAAGGTATTATATTTTCAATAAAATTATCTGAAGCATCAAGGTTAGTTAAGTATTCAATAGAGCTAAGAGGTGATATATCTGTTATTTGGTTTTCACCTATATATAAACAATTAAGACTTGTTAAGGTGTTAAAGCAGCTAATATCCTTTATATTGTTATTATCAAGATAAAGGTCTTTTAAATATTTTAAACCACTTAATGTATCTACATTAATAATATTGTTTTCTCCAAGATACAAAGACTCTAATTGTTTGAGGTTATGTATAGGAGTTATATCTATAATTTTATTAGAAGAAAGATCTAAATCTTGCAAGTATCTTAAATCCTTCAATGGGGAAATATCTTGAATTTGATTATCACATAAATCTAAATTTTTTAAACTTGTTAAATTCTTAATATAAGAAATATCGCTTATTTTATTAGATACTAAACTTAGAGTCTCTAAATACTTACAATTGGATAAAAATGACATATCTGATATATTACAATCTTTAATAGAAAGACCATTTAAGTATTTTAAATTACTAATTGAATATATATTTGAAATATTCATACTTTCTATATTTAAAAACTCTAAATTCGGCAAGTACTTTAATTCTTCAAGGTCTACATAAGTTGAAGAATCACTGTTATGTGGAGTGTCTATATATAGTTTAGTTACCTTCTCTAAATCACTTTTTAATAAATCTCCCTCTGCTTTGTCCAAATTAGAGCTTAATCTTATAGATTGATCAAGGATTTTGTCATTTATCTTAATAACAGTATCTTTTGTATCTTTTTTTTGGAAATTAGAATCTGGTTTTATAAGAACGCTCTTTGTTGTTGAATCCCAAAAGACCTTACAGTTAAAGCTTTCAGATACGAATCTTACAGGAACCATAGTTCGATTATTACTAATAGTAGCTGGTGAGTCTAGATTTACTTTAACATCGTTTACAAGCGCGTAATTACGTCCGATTACTAATTCAATTTCAGTATCATTTTTTCTAGCGATAACGGTTTTAGTATTACTATCCCAGTATATACTAGCACCTAAGGATTCAAAGATAGCTCTTACAGGAACCAAAACTCGCCCATTTTGAATTATAGGTTGTGAGTCCATAACTAAAGGTTCATCATCTATATATACTTTGATAGAATCCGCAAAGCATATAGAAAGAGATAAAAAGCTTAATATGAGAGTTAATAATAAAGGTTTAAAATTTAATTTCATAATACAACTCCTTTTGTGTAAATATTTTCAAATATATACTATTATACAATATATGGTGTATATATGATTATTTGATTTGTAAACCATAAGAATTTGTTAGAAAATAAAGATTTAGTATATAATAACAGTATATTTAGTTTAAAGGAGTAAAGATATGATTGATATACAAAAAGATATATTAAAAAGATATTTTGGATACGATAGATTTAGAAAAGGGCAAGAAGAGGTTATAGATAGCATAATACAAGGAAATGATACGATAGCTATAATGCCTACGGGTGCTGGTAAATCACTTTGTTATCAGGTTCCAGCTATGGCACTTTCAGGAATAACAGTAGTTATTTCTCCATTAATATCATTAATGAAGGATCAAGTTGATACACTTAATGAAATAGGCATAAAATCAACATATATAAATAGTACATTAACAAATCTTGAGATAACAGAGAGATTATTTGATGCAAAAGACGAAGAATATAAACTAGTTTATGTTGCACCAGAGAGACTTAACTCAGGTGAATTTCTGAATTTTTTAAATGAAGCAAAAGTATCTTTAATAGCAATAGATGAGGCTCACTGTGTATCTCAATGGGGACATGATTTTAGACCAAGCTACACAAGAATTAGTCAAACTATAGAAAATTTAAATAAAAGACCTATAGTTTGTGCATTTACAGCAACTGCTACGAGCGAAGTTAAAGATGATATAAAAAAATTATTAAAACTTAGAGAACCTAATGAGTACATAAGTGGATTTGATAGAGAAAATCTTACATTTTCAGTTATAAGAGGAGAAAATACTAAAAAATTTATATGTGATTTTGTTGAAAATAATAAAGAACAGACAGGCATAGTATATACATCTACAAGAAAAGAAGCAGAATCTATATATGAATTATTAATTAACAAAGGATATAAAGCAGGTATATATCACGCAGGTCTTACAGATGAGCAAAGAAGTAAGATGCAGGAGGATTTTTCATATGACAATATAAATGTTATTGTAGCAACTAATGCATTTGGTATGGGAATAGACAAGTCAAATGTAAGATATGTAATACACAATAATATGCCTAAAAATATGGAAAGCTACTATCAAGAAGCTGGGCGTGCAGGACGTGATGGAGAAAAAAGTGAATGTATACTTTTATTTAATCCAAGAGACACTCAAACTCAAAAATTCTTCATAGAAGAAACTATACACAATATAGAAAGAAAAGAATATGAGTATAAAAGACTTCAAGACATGATAGATTATTGCCATACCTCAAACTGTTTGAGAAAATCTATACTAGAGTATTTTGGTGAGGAAAATGTAGATGATAAATGTGGAAATTGTAGTGTATGTAATGACAATGAAGAAAAAGAAGATATAACGGTACTTGCTCAAAAAATAATTTCTTGTGTTTATAGAATGCAGGAAAAGTATGGAGCTATACTTATAGCAGAGGTTTTAAGAGGATCTAAGAATCAAAAAGTATTAAAGTTTGGATTAGATAAGCTAAGTACTTATTCAATAATAAAGGAATATACGGTAAAGGAAATACAAGAGATAATAAACAAGTTGATAGCTGATGATTATCTTGTATTGTCACAAGGTCAGTATCCTGTTGTCAAAATGAATAAAAAATCTATAGAGGTTTTAAAGGGCAATGAAAAGGTATTTATGAAAATAAATAAAAAGGTAAAGAAAATATCAAATACTGGAAATGAGCTGTTTGATATATTAAGGGATCTTAGAAAAGAAATATCTACAAAAGAGAATATACCTCCGTATATAGTATTTTCAGATGCATCACTTAAAGAGATGAGTACCTATATGCCTGAGGGTGAAGAGGAGTTCTTAACTATAAAAGGAGTTGGACAATCAAAGCTTGAAAAGTATGGGACTGTATTTATGGAAAAAATAGATGAATATAGAAAAAGCAAAAATATAAAGACTAAAGAAGTCAAACAAGAAAAGGAAAATAAAAAAGAAAAGATAAAAAGCCATGTAATAACTCTTAATATGTATAATGAAAATAAAAGTGTAGAGGAAATAGCAAGTGAAAGAGGTATAGAACCTGCGACTGCAAAGGAACATTTATTTAGATGTGCAATTGAAGGAATGGAAGTTGACTTAGATCAATTACTTCCAGAGGAATATGAAAAACAAATAGAAGAAGTAACAAATAGAATTGGATACAATGGTTTAAAAACTATAAAAGAAAATTTACCAGATGAAATAAGTTATTTTCATATAAAGGTGTTTTTACACAAAGCCAAAGGATAATATTGGAAATGTTTATATAAATATGGTATTATTATAATGCTTTAAATCAAAGGGGGAAATATATATGGAAAATGATAAAAGTGTTATAGATACCAATATTAAAATACAAGATGAAATAGATTCTAAGATTAGCTTAGCTACCTAGATTTCGTACAAACGAAATCTGGGTTATTTTTTTAGGGTCTGTAGGTTATTAAAAATTAAAACTTCATCCCCTATTTTTACCATAGAATAAAAGACAAAAAAATAATACCATATTCTTATAAAAGAATTACCATTCGACAAGTACTCTAAAATAAGAAAGGTGGTATTATTTATGAAAAGCTCGGAACTGAAAAACTATCAGCAAATTTATTTAACATAGATAGTTTCCCTGACCAATCTCAAATTAATATTCTTTTAAGGCGAATGAATGCTACAAATATATCTCAATTTGAAGATATTCATAGTAAACTAAAGAAACATTATTAAAAGATACTCAACTGAAAAATATAGGTATAGGAGACTTAGTGAAAAAAGTAGAAAATGTAAAAGGATTTGTAAAGCGTACTTTCAATGAAATAATTGTAGATATTCCGACCGTAACTAAACTTGCAAACCTTATTGCTAACGCAATGTGTAATCCTTCGTATGAGCAGTTGAGTTTTAATTTATGATGATTTAGGTAAGAAATAAAACAGAATATTCATTACAAATAATGGTAATCAATTAATTACCTTTGTTTCTTTTTGTCTTTTTTGAAAACAACATATATTTAAATCCATTTCATATCTAAGAAACATATTAAAAAACAAATGGCATTAAAATGTTAGCGAATGATTTAAATATTTTTGTATAAAACTTGAATTACAGCGTTTGAATATCCGTTAAGAAAGTTCGTTGTTTGACCTTGAGGGAGTTCAGAACTTTTAGGAGATTCAATAAGATGTAATTCTTAGTTTTATTAAAAATATTTACAACATTAGCGGTATTTTAATGTCATTTGTTTTGGGATTAAGAACTATAATTTTTCCAAATTAGAGATTTGATCAATTGGTATTTTATAGTGAATAAATAATTACATTTGTACGAAATTTAGGTAGCTAAGAAATTAAAAATTGTAATTATATCTGTTTTATTAGGAATTATATTTAGATATTTTTACAATGGAGATAGCATTGGAATATCTGAGCTAATATTTGTATCTTTATTTATTATATCTTGTATATATTCTGTTAAAGATAAGGTTGATTTTAAGAATAAATTCAGCAACTTTATTCTTTTATTTATATTCATAATGTGCTTGAACTTTTGTATTTACAATAATAGTTTAATAAAATTATTTAATTTCTTCTTAGTTCCTATAGCTATAAGTGCTTACATTATAACTGTAAGATATGAGAATATAGATTTTATGAGATTATCAATTGTAAGATACATTATGAATAGACTTTTAAATAGTCCATTTAGTAATATGAAAAAGATATTTTCTTTTTCAAAACAAGTTATAAAGAATGATAAAACAAAGGTTAAGAATGATTATATATATGATAGTCAACTGCGTTAATATAGATAAAATGATAGTAAATAAAAATATAAAAAGGTACAATGAAACTGGTAGATTAGATAAACAATATATACGAAGTCTTTCATATGATGCTATAGATGTTATAAATCAAAATAAGTATAAATTAGATACAAAACTTGTTGAAGAATATATAAAAGAAGAAAAAGAGTACTTACAAGAATCATATGATCATTGGTATGAGTACAATTATTATAGATGTAAGTTTTTAAATACAAACTTATAAACCTAAACTACGCATAGATGAAATTTTTGAATATGCTATAAATTTACATTTTAATTAAAATATGTTAATATTAAATTCTATAATGGCTTAAGATAAAAACACGATCCGGTTGGTAGTCCGGATGCAGATATTCTGTCAGTAACCTGCCCTCCTGGGGTTGTCCATTCTTAATAATAGCCACTAAACAGGAGGAATGGAACATGAGTAGTATTTTATCAGGTAAATTAACAGTTTATTTTGAAACCCAATTTTGGGTTGGGGTATTTGAACGAGTTGAATTAAAGAAAAAAATAGATTTCGAAAAAAAACAAGCAAAGAAAAAGCAAAAGAAAAAAGGACATTAACAAAAATACACAGGGAAAAACTCCCTGTGTATTTTTCTTTTATACAGAAAAGATATTGACTTAATGGTAATAAGAGTTTATAGTGAATCTCAATTTATAATAAATGAATTGAAGTTAACAAAATACAACTACTATCCAAACAAGAAAAAACTTTATGCCGAGATAATTACAAAGAGTTGGGAAGCTACTTTAAAAAAGGAAGACGATATAATGGATATAGATAGTAAAGAAAAAATAAAAGAAATGATAACTACATTGTACGAAGAAACTGTAAAAAGACAAGGTATAGGAAAGGAACTTATAAAGGATATAAATAACAATCAAGGAATAAAGCTAGATGATAATATGCAAAAAAAACTAGCTCAGACTATATTGATTCTTACAATAACTTTTATAAATGAGAATAAGAATGAAAAAGATCAGAATATAAAGTTCATAATAGAACTTTTAGAGTGTACTTATAGTGAATAAATGAAAGGAGATATTTAAATGGAAAGCAGAGAGAAAAGAGTAAAAATGATGTGAGAAGCTAATGTTAAAAAGGTTTTGACTAAACTTACAATTCCTGGAATAATAGCGATGCTTATAAATGCAATTTACAATATAGTAGATACAATGTTCGTTGGAAAGTTAAATAATGCCAGTTCGGTAGCTGCAGTAGCGTCTATGGGAGTAAGTCTTAGGGTGTTTTCGTTAGGAGTTTACGCATCTCTTTTTCAATCACTTGGAAAAGGTAAAGAAGCTTTCTTATTATCAGCTTCAAGACAGGGGATATTCTTAATACCTGCTATATTGATATTGCCTAAGTTTATGGGACTTGATGGGGTAATATTCAGTCAAGTTGTAGCGGACTTCTTCACTATAATAGTGACGTATATACTTTCTAGAAGACTAATTCATAGATTAAAAAATGAAGATAAAAAATTCAAAGGCAATCTAAAAAATATACAAATATAAAGGGAAACTTAATTCAGATGGAGTTTATTGAAATGTTTTTATTTCAATAAATTCCATTTTTTTTCGTATAAGAATCGAAATCATAATAAAGTTCAGAGTGTTAGTTATATCAAATTGTTATAATATCAATATATTGGGTATTAGAATAATATTATTACACAAGCTCAATTTAGGGAGATTAAGTTGGAGGTTAACAATGAACGAATATGACGTAGTAATAATAGGTTCTGGTGCAGGAGGATTAACTGCAGCTTATACAGCTAAAGGTTTTGGAAAAAAAGTAGCATTAATTGAAAAAAATAATTCAGGAGGAGAATGTACTTGGTCAGGATGTGTTCCAAGTAAAGCCTTAATAAATATTGCAAAAGATGTTCATATAGCTAAGAAGTACGCTAATATAAAAGTAGATACTGGTGAAGTTTTACAAAAAGTACGTCAAGTAATACAAAATGTATATGAAGGAGAAACTCCAGATATATTACAGAAAGACGGTATAGATTTTATCAAAGGATTTGCAAAGTTCGTGGATAAAAATATATTAGATGTAAATGGAAATGTAATAAAAGGGAAAAAAATCATTATTTCTACTGGTTCATCTCCATTTATACCACCTATTAAAGGACTTGATAAAGTCGATTTTTTTACAAATGAAAATATATTTACACAAAAAAAGTTACCAGATAACATTATAGTGTTAGGTGGAGGAGCAATTGGGGTAGAATTATCACAAGCTCTAAATAGGTTAGGAATAAAGGTTTCATTAGTTGAGATGATGGACTCGATATTATTTAGAGAAGAAGATGAATTAGTAAAATTATTAGAAGAAAAGCTCACAAATGAAGGCGTAAATCTTTATACATCAACTAAGGCAGTTGATGTTAATGAGGAAAATAACAAAATTATACTTAAAGTTGAGAGAAACAATGAGATGGATATATTAGAAGGAGATGCAATATTATTAGCTCTTGGTAGAACTCCTAATATTAGTGATTTAAATTTAGAAGAAATAAAAGTTAAGTTTAACAGAAAAGGAATAGAAGTTAATGAATATTTAGAGACGAGTGTTAAAGATATTTATGCTGTAGGAGATGTTGTAGGTCCTTACCAATTTTCTCATATGGCAAATGTTCAAGGGATAACTGCTGTTCAAAATGCAGTTTTACCAATAAATAAAAAAATAGATTATTCACATGTTGCATGGTGCACATTTTCAGAACCAGAACTTGCTAGATCAGGACTTACAGAAAAAGAAGCAAGAGAGAAGTATAAAGATAATATAAGAGTTTATACAGAAACCTATAAAAATCTTGATAGAGCTAAAACTAAAGAGGATAGTTTAGGTGTTGTAAAAATTATTTGTGATAAAAAAGGAAACGTTTTAGGTGCTAGTGTTTTAGGAGATCGTGCAGGTGAAATAATTTCAGAAGTTCAAATAGTTAAAACCTTAGGAATAAACTTTGCTAAATTATCTAAAGTAATTCATCCTTATCCAACTTATAGTGAGATACTAGTTAAAATATCAAAGAAGGTTTATGTTGATAATATCTTAAATAATCCTTTTATAAAATTGATTAATGGTTTTAGAAAGTAAGCTTCACTTTATTTTGAAATAGGAGTGATAAAAATGAAAATGTTTTTAACAATTTTAACTTTGATTATAGTTTTGATGGTTATTAAAAATAATACGACACCTAAAAATCTGGGTGTAAAAGATGGTAAACTAGCTAAAATTCCAAGTTCACCAAATGCAGTGTCTTCTCAAACGGATATTGAAGATAAAAAAGTTGAACCACTTAAATTTAATGGTGATTTAGAAGAAGCAAAAACTAAAATAATAAATGTAATAAATGATTATGAAGGAACAGAAATAATTAAAAACGAGAAAAATTATATCCATGCTGTATTTACAACAGGTGGAATGAAATTTAAAGATGATGTAGAGTTTTACTTTGATGAAAATAGTAAGCTTATTCATTTTAGATCGGCGTCAAGAGTTGGATATTCTGATATGGGGTTGAATAAAAAAAGATTCAATGAAATAAAAAATTCGCTTATTTATAATCATTTAAAAGATACTATACAAATAGAATAATTTAGTATTGTAAAAATAACTTAATACTATAGTACTGATTTTAGAGTGAATTTCAAATTTACTCTTTTTTTGTATATTAATACTTAATACTTTTATAAAGTGAAACTTAATGCAGAAGCTGTTAAGTTCTTATCTCTAGCCTTAAGAGGATGGAGTATTAGAACTTTTAGCTTTTGGATAATGGTTTTTATTATAATTATACATTAAAGTGCATAATTATAATGTATACAATATAGCAAATGGATGTATTATTTAAGATTATAAAGGAAATTTGATTTTTCGTCGAAATAAGGGGATTGTTGAATCTTTTTGGTATTTGACTGGAAAATGTATATTTCTTAGAATGGGGATATGTATTTAAAAAAGAAAGTTATTACTCGACATAAAAGGGAGATGTAAAGTTTGATGGAAGAGAAGATATTAACGGTCTGCCCATATTGTGGTGGAGGATGCCAATTATACTTGGTAGTCAAAGATGGAAAAATAGTAAGAGCCGAAGCTGCTGATGGAAGAACCAATGAAAAAAATCTATGTCTGAAGGGATATTATGGATGGGATTTTTTAAATGATCCAAAGATCTTAACATCAAGAATTAAACACCCTATGATAAGAAAAGATGGAGAATTAGAAGAAGTTTCATGGAAAGAAGCTATAGAATTCGTAGCTACTAGACTTAATGATATAAAAAGTAAATACGGACCTGATTCGATAATGGGAACAGGATCTGCAAGAGGACCTGGAAATGAAGCAAACTATATAATGCAAAAATTTATGAGGGCTGTAATTGGAACTAATAATATAGATCATTGTGCTAGAGTGTGACATGCTCCATCAGTAGCCGGTCTGGCTTACTCATTAGGAAATGGTGCAATGTCAAATGGTATACCTGAAATAGAAAATACAGACTTATTATTTGTATTTGGATATAATGCAGCAGATTCACACCCTATTGTTGCAAGAAGAATAGTAAAAGCAAAAGAAAAGGGAGCAAAAATTATAGTTACAGATCCTAGACTTACAGAAACGGGAAGAATATCTGATTTATGGTTACCTATAAAGGGTGGAACAAATATGGCACTAGTTAATGCGTTTGCGAATGTATTAATTAATGAAAACCTTTATGATAAAGAATATGTAAAAAATTATGTAGACGGATTTGAAGAATATAAACAAATGGTATCTAAGTATACACCTGAATATGCTGAGAGTATAACAGGTGTTAAAGCTGATGATATAAGAAAATCTATGAGAGAATATGCAAAAGCTAAAAATGCTATGATACTTTATGGTATGGGAGTATGTCAATTCTCTCAAGCAGTTGATGTTGTTAAGGGTCTTGCATCATTAGCTCTTTTAACTGGTAACTTTGGAAGAGAATCAGTTGGAATAGGTCCAGTTCGTGGTCAGAATAATGTACAAGGAACTTGTGATATGGGAGTATTACCCAATATATATCCAGGATATCAAAGTGTTACAGATGATAAGATTAGAGCTAAATTTGAAAAGGCGTGGGGAGTTAATCTTCCAAGTGAGCCAGGTTACAAGTTGACGGAGGTTCCACATTTAACATTACATGAGAAAAAGATAAAAGCTTATTATATATTTGGAGAAGACCCAGTTCAAAGTGATCCAAATGCAGCGGAGGTAAGAGAAGCTTTAGATAATATAGATCTTGTTATAGTACAAGATATATTTATGAACAAAACAGCTCTTCATGCAGATGTTGTACTTCCTGCTACTTCATGGGGTGAGCATGAAGGGGTTTATTCATCAGCTGATAGAGGATTCCAGATAATGAGAAAAGCAGTAGAGCCTAAAGGCGATGTTAAGCCTGACTGGAAGATTATATGTGAAATAGGTACTGCTATGGGATATCCTATGGAATACAATAATACTAAGGAAATCTGGGATGAAATGAGAAGTTTATGTCCTGATTTTGCAGGAGCAAGTTATGAACGTATAGAAGAATTAGGAAGTATACAGTGGCCGTGTCTAAATGAGGAGGATGAGGGAACTCCATATTTATATGAAGGAAATAAGTTTTCAACTCCTAATGGAAAAGGAAAATTATTTGCATGTGAGTGGAGACCACCAATGGAACTTCCAGATAAAGAGTACCCATTGAGCCTTTCAACTGTAAGAGAGGTAGGTCATTATTCAGTTAGAACTATGACTGGAAACTGTAGAGCATTAAAAGCGCTTGCAGATGAACCAGGATATATACAAATGAGTGTTGAGGATGCTAATCATCTTTCAATAGAGCATGAAGAATTTGTAAGAGTTACATCGAGAAGGGGAAGCGTAATAACGAAAGCTTTTGTTACTGATAGAGTAAAAGAAGGATCTACTTTTATGACTTACCAATGGTGGGTAGCATCTTGTAATGAGTTAACTAGTGATCATGTTGATCCTATCACAAAAACACCTGAGTATAAGTATTGTGCTATAAGAGTTGATAAAATAGATGATCAAGCTTCGGCAAAGCAGTATGTGGCAGATGAATATGAAGATATAAAAAGAAAAATGAATGCAAATAAGTAAAATAATACCATAAAAATAGGGGGTATTTATGGATAAAACTATAAAATATAGTGCTATAAAAATTGAAGAAAATAAAGCGGTTCTTTGTGAAGAAGAATTAGTCTGTGAATATCCACTTAATATTTATGTTAATCAAAAAAAGATGGCTACACTTTTGTGTACTCCAGATAAACTTAAAGAATTAGCAATCGGATTTTTAAGAACGGAAGAGATAATATATAAAAAAGAAGATATCCAATCGATTGAATTAGATGAACTCAAAGGCTTTATAAAAATACAACTTAAAGATGATATAACTATTAAAAATTTCCAGTCAAAAAAGTTAAATATGCAAAATAATCACAATAACTGTATTGATGATTTTTTAGATTCAATAGACTGTGCGATTGTAACTAGTGATATTAAGTTGAGACAAGATAAAGTCCATGAATTTATGAAAAAGAATTTAACGTATTCAGACATATTCAAAAGAACGGGTGGAGTTCATAGTGTAGCACTTTGTGATACACAAAATATAATTATTATAAATGAGGATGTTGCACGTCACAATGCTGTGGATAAGGTTATAGGACAATCTTTTTTAGATGATATAAATTTGAAAGATAAAATAATCGTATTGAGCGGAAGGGTATCTTTTGAGATGATTTTAAAATCTGCTAAAATGCAAATACCAATTATAATATCAAAGTCAGCTCCTACTAATTTATCAGTGGAACTTGCTAAAAAATTGGGAATTACATTAGTTGGTTTCGTAAGAAAAGAAAAAATGAACATATACACAAATAAATATAGAATACAACAATTGGAAAAAGGTGATATATATGAATAATAATCTAAACTCATTCGTAGTAGCTGACTCAAGTAAGTGTATAGGTTGTAAAGAATGTGAAGTTGCATGCTTTGCAGTTCATAATAAAAATAATAATGTCGGATATACTGTTGGAACTGTACAAACACCAGTGATTCCTAGATTATACCTTGTGAAAACACCTTCAGTTACTATGCCTATACAATGTAGACAATGTGAGGATGCACCTTGTGCTAAAAGCTGTTCGGTTAAAGCTATAAGTCAAATAGATAATACTATAGTAGTTGATGAAAAAAAATGTATAGGATGCAAAAATTGCATTATGGCATGTCCGTTTGGAGCAATAGATTTGCTACCTAAATACGATAATGGAAAAGAGGTAGTTCAATTTAATTTAAAAGAAGAATCACATGATGAATTAGAAGAAATTGTGAAAAGTACTGCTTATAAATGTGATTTATGTATAGATAATGGTGAACAAGCATGCATAAAAGCTTGTCCTAACAACGCTTTAAGGTTAGTAAAACCTCTAGATGAAAAAAAATCTAAAAATAAAATGGCTGCACAAGCCCTTATAAATACTATAAAACAACTATAATAAGTGAGGTTAAGTAATATGTCTATAATCAATATCGATAAAGAATTGTGCACAGGGTGTAGACGATGTGCTAGTGTATGTCCTGTTGGGGCTATAAAAGGAGAGCAGGGAGAGGTTCAAACTATAGATGAGCATAAGTGTGTTATTTGTGGTCAATGCGTTCAAATTTGCAGTTCTTATGCATCTGAATTTGATACAGAAATAACTTCTATTGATCTCAAGTTAAAAGAAAGAGGTATGCTAGAAGGTACTAAGGAACCTTTATTTGCAGCTTATAACATGGGAAAGATAGATTTATTAAAAAAATATTTATCTGATGACAATAAATATAAGATTGTTCAGTGTGCACCAGCAGTTAGGGTTGCATTAGCTGAAGAGTTTGGTATGGAACTTGGTAAGTTGACTCCTGGAAAAATGGCGGCAGCTCTTAAAAATCTAAATTTTGATAGAGTATATGATACTAACTTTGCAGCAGATTTAACTATAATGGAAGAGGGAAGTGAACTTATAAAGAGAGTTACAGAAGGGAAAAACTTACCTATGTTTACTTCTTGTTGTCCTGCTTGGGTTAAGTTTGCTGAGACTGAGCATCCAGAAATTTTAAATCATCTATCAAGCTGTAAATCTCCACAGCAAATGGCAGGAACTATATTTAAGACTTATGGAGCTAAAATAGACAATGTAGATCCAAGCACTATATTAAGTGTTGCAGTTATGCCTTGTACTTGCAAGCAGTTTGAATGCGATAGAGAAGAGATGAACGGTAGTAACTATAAAGATGTAGACTTAGTTATAACAACTAGGGAACTTGCTTATTTGATAAAGGATATGGGAGTAGATTTTATAAATATAAAAGATGAAGAATTTGATAAGCCTTTGGGAGAATATACTGGAGCTGGAACTATATTTGGATCAACTGGTGGAGTTATGGAAGCTGCACTTAGAACTGGGTATGAACTTATAACTAAAAAAAGTATACCAAATATAGATTTGAAATTCATAAGAGGTGGACAAGGTTTAAGAAAAGCTACTGTTGAGGTCGGAGATTTAAATTTAACTGTAGCTGTAGTTTCTGGTCTTAAAAATGTAATGCCTATAATTGAAAGTATAAAAAATGGAAAATGTGAGTTTCATTTTATAGAAGTTATGACATGTCCCGAAGGATGTGTAAGTGGTGGAGGTCAACCTAAATTATTGATAGAAGAATATAGAGATATAGCATATAAAAAGAGAAAAGAATCTATATACAATCACGATTCAAACTTAAAAATAAGAAAATCTCATGAAAGTCCAGCTATAAAAAAATTATACGATGAGTTTTTAAAAGAGCCTCTTGGTCATAAATCTCATCATTTATTGCATACGAATTATGTGTCAAGAAAGGAACTTTAAATATGAATACTTTTGTAATAGCAGATCCAGATAAATGTATAGGATGTAGAACTTGTGAAATAGCTTGTGTTGTAGCGCATTCTGAGCAAAATATATTTACTCAAGAAAGTAATGATATAGAGTTTAATCCTAAATTAAGCGTTGTAAAAACTTTAGAAGTAAGTGCACCTATACAATGTAGACAATGTGAAGATGCTCCGTGTGCAAATGTGTGTCCAAATGGTTCGATTGTAAATAAAGATGGAGTAATATACATAAATAAAGAAACCTGCATAGGATGTAAAACATGTGTTATAGCCTGTCCTTTTGGAGCTATTGAATTAGTAAGTGAGTACAAAGGTGGAAAAGTTGTAAATCAAGAAAATCTGAAGTGCATAGACAATAATAAGTGTTATTTTAAGGAACGTATGATAGCTAATAAATGCGACCTTTGTATAGATTCACCAGATGGACCAGCGTGTGTTAAAGCGTGTCCAACAGATGCTTTTAAGATAGTAAAAGGAACGGATTTAGATGAATCTATAAAGAATAAGAGAAAGCAAAGTGCAGCATTTCTTTAAAATTATAATTTAGTAAGTGGGTATAAAAAACTATCTATAAAAATACCGGTAATACTTCGATACTTTGAATATATCTAAAAGCATTCCCTAACATTTTTATAGATAGTTTTAGTAGTAAGTATTTTAATTCTCTTTATTTTGGATTAAACACATAAATCTATTTGTTTTAATTAAATTTAGCTTATACAGATAACTTTTGTGTTTGGCTGTTTTTTCTTACGTATATAAACCAATATGCAGCTCCTACAAATAAAGCTCCTCCGACTATATTTCCTAAAGTTACTGGAACTAAGTTGCTGAATATAAAGCTTTTCCAGTTAAGTGAATTCAAGACTTCCTCTGATAGATGAGAGGCATGTACATAGTGAGGATTTGATTTTGCTAGTATTCCAGCTGATATATAGTACATATTAGCTATACTATGTTCAAATCCTGAAGTTATGAACAACCATATAGGGAAAAATACTCCTAATATTTTACCGGTTATATCTTTAGCAGAATATGCTAACCATACTGCAATGCATACAAGCCAGTTACACATAATACCTAAGAAAAATGCATTTGTAAAAGATAAAGATACTTTATAAGATGCTATTTTTATAGTAGCACCAGCTAACATATTACCTCCCATATGAAGTTGTCCAGACTTAACTATCATGTATGCAACTAAGAGTGATCCTACAAAATTCCCTAAATAAACTAAAGACCAATTTATAAGCATATCTTTTAATTTAACTTTCTTTTCAAGAACTGCCATTATTATAAGGGTATTACCTGTAAAAAGATCCGCTCCTGCTATAAGAACCATCATAAGACCAGTTCCGAATAAAGCACCTGCAATAGCTTTTCCAAGCCCATAAGTTTCAGGTTTTGCCCAAAGTCCGTAAGCTGAAACGTTAGACCCCTCAGCGGCAAATGCTATGAAAGCGCCTGCTAATATACCTAGTATAAATTGTGTGATATAAGGGCGAGTAACTTTTTTGATGCCTGTTTTAACTGTATAGGATGCAATCTCATCAGGTGTTAAGTAATTTTTATTATTCATAATAAAGAATATCTCCTTTCGATGATGTTAAAATATTAATAATCACATATGATTATACATAAATTATATCGCTGTGTATACAAAAAACTACGCATTATTAATAAAAATCAAATTTTAAAAATAATTAGATTGTATATTTTACATAAAACTGACGAAAAATGAAAAAATACACATTAAAAAATCGGAATAAATTGATATTTTATAGACAAGGAAATATTGTAAAAATTTAGGAAGTGGGATAAAATATAAATTAAAGGGGTATAAAATATAAAGGGGGAGAGAGTATGGAAAAAAGATATTTATTACCACCACAAGTAGCTAATGCTACTATAAAATCAGGTGTAGCTAAAGCAAATCTACCAATAAGCAGAATTATATTTCTAGCAATTTTTGCAGGAATGTTTATAGGATTTGGTGCTTATGGAGATATTGTTATAATGCAGACTTTAAAAAACATAGATGTTGGGGTTATGAAGTTTTTTGGGGCTTCTGTATTTCCTATAGGACTTATGCTTGTTGTAATGGCAGGGGGCGAACTTTTTACAGGGAATAACCTGATGACACTTGCTTTAATGGATAAGAAAATAACATTAAATGGACTTTTAAAAAATTGGATATTTGTATATATAGGAAATTTTATAGGATCATTTTTATTAGCTTTAGTTATTTATAAAACCGGACTTTTAAAAGATGCAGCTGCAGATTTATCTCTAGGTATAGCAAAAGGAAAAGTAGGACTAACATTTGAGGTTGCTTTTTATAGAGGAATACTTTGTAATATATTAGTTGTACTTGCAGTATGGATGGCAACAGCAGCTCAAGATATAGTTTCAAAAATATTTGCATGTTGGTTTCCTGTAATGCTATTTGTATTATCAGGATATGAGCATAGTGTTGCAAATATGTTTTTTTTACCAATGGGTAAATTATTAGGTTTATCAATAACTTGGGGAGAAATTTGGTTTAATAATATAATTCCTGTAACCATTGGAAATATAGTAGGTGGAGGTATAATAGTTCCTTTAGTATATTATATATGCTATGTAAAACCTTTTAAAGAAAAGGAAAACGTTAACAAGGACAAAGTTTTAACTAAATAGCTTGAATTTAGAAATCCCACATTATTTTTATTGATTACTTAAACATAATGTGGGATTTTTTGTTTTTCATAAAAATTCAAATTTAAATTATTCGTGAAATTATTTTGAAACAGCACCTTACACTTTATGAAATCAAAGGAAAAATAAAAATAATGTGAATTAAAAAAAACATTGAAAAATATAGAAAAATTTCCGATATATACTAAATGAGCCAGTGAAAATATAATGCAATTGATATTCACATACTAAAATTATACATAATATGAATTTTTATGTATTCAAAATATGGTTGTATTTGATATTATATTTATTATGGTTGGTAATAATAAATGAATTTATATAATTTATAGAAAAAAATGCACTACTAAGGAGGAAAATATGAAAAAGAATAAAAGACAAAGGATTAACATTATACCAAAAAGTTTTAAAAATAAGATGATAATGATATTACTATTAGTAATAATTGTACCTATGTGTATATTGGGGTATATGAGTTATTATAAATCTTATGATGTTTTAGATGAAAATCTTATAAGTTCAAGTCAAGAAACCATAGCATTAGCAGAAAAAATAATAGATGGATATTTTAGTACCATAGAAATACAACTTGATATGCTTACTGATAGTACGGATGTTAGAAGAATAAATGAACTTCAAAAAGAAGGTATAGATAAGGATTTAGAACAAAAGAAAATCGATGAATATTTAAGAGTTAACAAAGAAAAGAATATAAATATAGAGCATAGTTATATAGCTGATAATAATAAGAACTTATATATTTATCCATATGTAGAATTACCTGATGGTTTTGATCCAACTACTAGGCCTTGGTATACAAAGGCTGTTGAAAATAATGGAAGTGTAGCTTGGACAGATCCATACATAGATACTGATACTGGACAGATTACTATAACTGCATCAAAAGCTATAATTGATAATGGTCAAGTTTCAGGGATTGTTGCTCTTGATGTCTCATTAAACGAGCTGTCTAATGAAATAAATAAGATAAAAATTGGCAAAGAAGGTTATATTTCTTTAACTACTATTGAGGGTATGACTATTTCACATAAAGATGAAAGTCAAGTAGGAAAAAACAATGCAACTAAACTAGACGTTTGGAATGAGATTAAAAGCAAAGATTCTGGTTTTGTAGAATATACATATAGTGGAGTAGATAAGTTTGCATCTTTTGTAACAGAAGAAAGATTAAACGTTAAAATAATTGGATCTATGAATGAATCTGAATTAGAAAATGATACTAATGCAATAAAGCACTTTATACTGTATTGTATAATAGGTGCTATAATTATAGGAATAATAGTATCTTTATTAATCGCAAGAAGTGTTACAAGACCTATAAATTCTTTAAAAGAAGTATTTTTAAAGGCTTCAAATGGAGATTTAACTGTAAAATCAAATATAAAAACTAAAGATGAATTTGAAGATTTAGGAGAAAGCTTTAATTCTATGATAGAAAATATAAGGGATTTGGTTAAGAATGTAAAAGATTCTTCTGAAACTATATTGAAATCATCAGGATCGCTTGCAGAAACTACTGAACAAACTAGTGTTGCAACAAATGAAATTGGGCAAGCAATAGAGCAAATTGCAATGGTATCTAGTGATCAGGCTAGAGATACTCAAGAAGGTTTAAATAAGGTAGAAGAACTTGCTAAAAGTATAGCAGAGGTTGTTGAATTGGAAACTAATATAAGTGATATAACTTTAAAAACTAATGAGCTTAGTAGTAAAGGTACAGATATAGTTAAGGTATTAGATGAAAAATCAGAAATGACAAAACAATCATCTGAAATTGTAAGTGAAATAGTTTTTGAGGTTGATAAAAAATCTCAAGATATAGGGATTATAACTCAGGCTATAACTAATATATCAGAGCAAACTAATTTATTAGCATTGAATGCTGCTATAGAGGCTGCACGTGCAGGTGAAAATGGAAGAGGATTCGCAGTTGTTGCAGAAGAAGTAAGAAAACTTGCTGAACAGTCAAATGAAGCATCAAAAGAAATAGAGGAACTTATAAAGGGTATACAAGAAAAGTCAAAACAAGCAGTTGAAAGAATGGAAGATGGAAAAGATATAATAATAGATCAAAATAATGCTGTTTTAGATACTAAAAATATATTCGCTCAAATTTCAGATTCTATTGAGTCACTTATTAAAAACAATGAATATGTGGTTGATCATACTAATTCTATGGATAATAAGAAAAATGATATAGTAGGAGCTATACAAAATCTTGCAGCATCATCGCAACAAACTTCCGCATCAACAGAGGAAGTATCAGCATCAACTGAAGAACAGCTTGCATCTATAGAAAGTGTTGCAAGTCTAACGCAAGGCTTGAATGATCTTGCAAACAATCTAGCAATAGCTATAAATAACTTTAAAATTGATTAAAAAAATAATATATTTAAAATCATTTTTAAGAGATACTTTATATAATAAAGTATCTCTTTTTATACTATAGGAAATTATATGATTTTGAATCTGTGGATAACATTGATTTAAGAATTATACTTACAGTTATATAATTTACGTTATGAATTTCAAAAAAGTCTACATTGACAATCATTATAATAAAGACTTTTTTATTTTGACCTTGTATTAATTTAGTTATATACTTAAAGATGGTACAATTTTTTATTGGAGGGATATTATGAATAAGCAAAATATATATGATAGATTATGTGAAATTATTGGGGAAGAAAATATACTAGTAGATGAGCCTATGAAGAAACATACTTCATTTAAAATAGGAGGACCTGCAGATATTTTAGTTACGCCAACAGATGAAAATCAATTGAAAGATATTATAAAATATATAAAAGAAGAAAATATTCCATACTTTTTAATGGGAAATGGTTCAAATCTTTTGGTTAGAGATGGTGGAATAAGAGGTATAGTAGTTAAGATAGCTCAAAATTATAATAAATTCGAAATAAATGAAAATATTATAAAAGCTCAATCGGGAATACTATTATCAACTCTTGCAAAACATATAGCTAAAAACTGTTATAAGGGATTTGAATTTGCAAGTGGCATCCCTGGAACATTAGGTGGAGCTATTGCAATGAATGCAGGAGCTTATGGTGGAGAAATAAAAGATGTAGTAAAATCTGTAAAAGTATTGAATCAACAAGGTGAAATAGTAGAACTTTCTAATGAACAGATGAAATTTGGTTATAGAACTAGTTTAGTTAATAAAGAAAAATTAATAGTATTAGAGGTTAAATTATCTCTTGAAAAGGGTAATTATGAAGATATAAAGAATATACTTGACGATTTGACAGTTAAAAGAACTACTAAACAGCCTCTTAATGTTCCTAGTGCAGGAAGTACATTTAAAAGACCAGAAGGTTATTATGCAGGTAAGCTTATAGAGGATAGTGGTCTAAAGGGAGTTAGATTAAAAGGAGCTCAAGTATCTGATAAGCACAGTGGCTTTGTTATTAATGCAGGAGGTGCAACTGCAAAAGATATAATAGAGCTTATAGAATTTATTAAGAAGACTGTATATGATAAGTTTAAAGTTGAACTAAATGAGGAAGTTAAAATCGTCGGAGAAGATTAAAGAGGAGACGATAATATGAATATTGTAGCTGATTATCACACTCATACGGTATATAGCCATGGCAAAGGAACGATAGAAGACAATGTAAAGGTAGCTATAAATAAAGGTCTTAAGACAATCGGAATATCAGACCATGGATATAAACATATGGGGTTTGGAATAAAATATAAAGATATAAAGAAGATGAGAGAAGAAATAGATCAACTAAATGAGAAATATAAAAACATAGATATACTAATGGGCATAGAAGCCAATATACTAGATGATGAAGGTAATATTGATGTAGACGATAATATAAGACAATATTTGGACTATATTATGGCAGGATATCATTTTGGATCAACTCCAACGAAATTGATAAAGGGAAGTATAAGTCATTTTATCAATTACACAGGCTTATTTAAAAAATCAGCAATTGAGTATAATACAAGAGCTGTTATTAATGCTATGAATAAGAATGATATATTTATAATAACTCATCCTGGTGCAAAGGCAAGTGTAGACCTTTTAGAAATAGCGAAAGAGGCAAAGAAGACTAATACATTACTTGAGGTGAATTCAAAGCATGGGCATCTAACTGTGGATGAACTAAAGCTTTTAAAAAATAGTGGAATAAAATTTGTATTAGGATCTGATGCTCATGACCCGAACGATGTTGGTAATTTCACAAATGGTATAGATAGGATAAAACAAGCTGATATAGATATAAGTAACGTTATAAATATAGACGGGAGATGAAATAATTGAAATTTATAATAGTAACAGGTCTATCGGGGGCAGGAAAAAGTGAAGCTATGAAGGCTTTAGAAGATATAGGATTTTATTGTGTAGATAATTTACCGCCTACTCTTATATCAAAATTTGCAGAGATATGCTATCAATCAAAGGGAGCTATTGAAAAAATAGCCCTTGGGATAGACATAAGAGGAAGAAGTTTTTTTAATGATTTAAATGAAAGTCTTGAAATGCTTAGAAAATTTGGATATGAATATGAAATACTATTTTTAGATTGTAGTGATAATACTCTTGTAAAAAGATATAAGATGACAAGAAGAAACCATCCTCTATCATCTAATACAGATATAGTAGAGGGTATAAAAAAAGAAAGAGAGATTTTAAAAGAACTAAAAGAAAGATCAAATAATATAATAAATACTAGTAATATGAAACCAAGGGATTTAAAAGAAGAAATAAATAAATCTTATACAAGTGGGGATGCAAGTTCAAATTTAATAATATCTGTAACTTCATTTGGATTCAAACACGGAATTCCAATGGATGCAGACTTAGTATTTGATGTTAGATTTTTGCCAAATCCATACTATATAGAAGAACTTAGAGAAAAAACTGGTGAAGAAGAAGTTGTTAGAGAATATGTTATGAAATCTGATATAAGCATACAGTTTTTTGAAAAACTAATAGATATGATAAATTTTTTAATACCTCAATATATTAAAGAAGGCAAAAATCATTTGGTTATAGCTATAGGCTGTACTGGTGGTAGACATAGATCTGTAACAATATCTAATTTGTTGTATGATTTTCTTAAAGAAAAAAACTACAGTGTGCTTAAAAAACATAGAGATCATACATTGAGATAATTGGAGGATACTATGCATAATTTAGGGGTGTGGCTAGTATTTGTAGGTATAATTTGCTTATTGTTATCAGCTTATTTAAACTATGAAACTATAAAAAAAAGAAAATTTGTAGATAAAGCTAAGAGAGGTCCTAAGGTAGTTGTTATAGGAGGAGGAACTGGTCAATCTATATTTCTTAGGGGTCTTAAAAAGTTTACGAATAATATAACTGCTGTAGTTACTGTTGCAGACGATGGAGGAGGATCTGGAGTATTAAGAGAAGACCTTGGAATGTTACCTCCTGGAGATATAAGAAACTGTATATTGGCTCTTGCAAATATGGAGCCTACAATGGAAAAAATAATGCAGTATAGATTTGAAGAAGGAAAGTTAGAAGGTCAAAGCCTTGGAAATCTATTTTTAGCTGCTATGAATGGAATATATGGAAATTTAGAACGAGCAGTGTCTAAAATATCAGATATATTCGCTTTAACAGGAAAAGTATATCCTGTAACAATAGAGGACATAAACCTTGTAGCTAAACTTAAAAATGGAAATATTGTAAGAGGGGAATCGGCAATACCTGAGGAAGTTAAAATTCAAGATACAAAGATAGACAGGATATATCTAGAGCCTAACAAGCCTAAGCCATTACAAGGAGTCTTAGATGCTATAGAGGGTGCCGATATAATTGTAATGGGTCCAGGTAGTTTATATACTAGTATAATACCTAATTTAATAGTAGATGGTGTTACAGAAAAGATAGACAAAAGTGATGCACTTAAAGTCTATATACCAAATATAATGACTCAACCCGGTGAAACGGATGATTACGATGTATGTGATCATGTTAATGCTATACTTAAACATACTAAGTATGGCATAATAGATTTAGTCATAGTTAATAATGAAAGAATAAATAAAGATGATTTGATAAAGTATGAAAATGATGGATCAAAACAAGTATTAATAGATAAAAATCAAATAAAACAATTAAACTCTATGAATATTTCGGTTATACAAACTAATCTTGTTGAGGTTAGAAAAAAGTATATAAGACACAACTCTGAAAAGATGGGTAGCATTATAGTCGGGTTGACTAATAAGTGTGGTTGTAGTTGGTTAATTAAAAATTTTATTAATAAATTTAACTCCTAATATAGAGGATTTGAAGCTTTTATGTAGAATTTTTTATTATTATGCTTTTTTTAAGGAGTGAGGAATATGAGAGAAGAGATTAGTGCTGGTGGCGTAGTATTATTTGGAAATGCAATACTTCTCTTAAGAAAGTATAACGGAGATTGGGTACTTCCAAAGGGGAAAGTAGAAAAGAATGAAGAAAAAGATGAAGCGGCGTTGAGAGAAGTACTTGAAGAATCAGGTGTAAAAGGAGAAATTATTAAATACTTAGGAGAGATTCATTATACTTTTAAAGAAAACTGGGATGAAAATAAGACTGTTCACAAAACTGTTTTTTGGTATCTAATGAAAGCAAAAACTATGAATACTATTCCTCAAAGAGAAGAAGGCTTTGTAGATGCTAAATTTATACACATTAATAGGGTTGTAGATCTTGCAAAGTATGATGATGAAAAAGAAATAATTAAGGTTGCACTTGATGAAATAAAAAAATTATATTTAGTCTAAACAATTTTTAAAAATGGTATAGGTGAGGAAAATGTCGTTTTCAAGTAAAACTAAGAATGAACTAGTAAGAGTTAGTTCTTCAAAGCAAAAATGTAATATAGCAGAACTTTCAGGAATAATAAGAATGAGTGGAACTATTAAATTAAAGGGATTTCAAAAGTTAAATCTTGAAATAGCTACGGAAAATGCGGCAATAGCTAGGAAGGTATTTAAACTTTTGAAATCAAACTTTAATATTCACACTCAAATAATGGTAAAGAAAAATAGAAATTTGAAAAAAAACAATAGTTATATACTTAGTATAACTAGTGAGATGGGAGCAAGCACTTTATTAAAGGAGTTAGATATACTAAATGAGGGTAACAACCTTATTATAAATAATAATATATCTAGCGATATAATGGAGGATAATGAGCTTAAAAAATCGTATATAAGAGGTGCGTTTTTAGGAGGAGGATCAGTTAGTGATCCAGAAAAAACGTATCATTTAGAATTTGTAACTAATAAAGAACAGTACAGCATATCTCTTAGTAATTTAATAAATTCACTTGGATTTAACAGTAAAATAGTTATTAGGAAAAATAATTATGTTATTTATTTAAAAGAAAGTGAGCAAATATCAGACTTACTAAATATAATGGGAGCTCATAGTGCACTTCTCGATTTAGAGAATGTTAGAATAGTAAAGCAGATGAGAAATGATGTAAATAGGATTGTTAATTGTGAAACAGCAAATCTAAGTAAAACTGTAAATGCAGCTATAAGGCAGATACATAATATTGAATATATAAAAAATACAATTGGACTTGAATCATTACCTAAGAGTTTAAAAGAGATAGCTTGCATGAGAATAGAGTATCAAGATTTGAGTTTGAAAGAATTAGGTGAAATTCTAGATCCTCCAATTGGAAAGTCTGGGGTGAACCATAGACTTAGAAAATTAGAAAAAATAGCGGAGGATTTAAAAGGAGAGGGTAGGGGAATATGATAAAAAAAGAGTTTGGAATTTTTAATAAAGTAGGGCTTCATGCAAGACCAGCAGCTTTATTCGTTCAAACCGCTAGTAAATTTAAATCAGAAATATCTATTGAAAAAGGAAATAAAAAAGTAAATGGTAAATCTATAATGGGAGTGTTAACACTAGGAGCATCATCTGGTGATAAGGTGACTATTATTATAGATGGGTCTGATGAGGATGAGGCTATTAAGGTTATTGAAGAGTTTTTTAATAAAAAATTGAAGAATCTATAAAAAATCCCCTTTATTTTAAGGGGATTTTTATTTTTGATCCTAAGAGCAAAATAAGGCTTACTAAAATACCGATAATGTGTTAAATATATTTAATAAAACTAAGCATTCCATCTTATTGAATATACTAAAAGTTCTAAACTCCCTTTGGTCAGACAACGAACTTTCTTAACGTATATTCAAACGATGTAATACAAGTTTTATACAAATATATTTAAATCATTTTCTAATATTTTAATGAGTCTTATTTTTAAGCGTAGTTTTTAAACCTTAAATAGATTCAACAATTAAATTACTTCATAAAAGGAAATAAGAAATAAAAGCAATTAACTGAAAGGAATTTATTTAAATAAATTCCTTTTATAAGAATGTGGTATTATTTTTGCTTTTTATGATAAGAGGCTCTGTTAGACTAAATTGTTAATTTATGCAATTTAAAAAATAGGTAATCCGTTTTCGGATTACCTATCTGTTCGTATACTTAAAAATTTTATTATATCAAATTATTAACATACTGATTTAATAAATTCCCAGTAAATTAATTCATTATCTCTATTAACTTCTTTCAATCCAGCCTTTTCTAATATTCGAGCAGAAGGCTTGTTACTAATCAAACATTCAGCCTTAATAACTTTAACACTTTCTTGAAAGTTTAACCAATCCATAATAGTATTTAAAGATTCAGAACCGAAACCTTTTCCTCTTTCATATTCTACTAATCCAAATCCAATTTCAACTTCGCCATTTTCATTAGGCTTTCCGTGAAAACCTATATCCCCAATTATTTTCTTATTGTTTTTGTCTACTATCATCCAAGTTTCAAATCCAGTTGGTATTTTACTCTTTTCTAATGAATCATGTATAATAGGCAAAATATCCATTGTATCTTCTGTAGGCCATTTTTTATCGCATTTAAGTCCAATATTCTCAATCTCTTTACTACTTCCATTTATTAAAGATTTGGTTATTTCCAATGTTATAGGTATTAATGTTAATCTATTTGTGTGTATATTTTTTAAATTCATTTTATTTTCCACCTTTCAATATAAAAAAATTAACTTTTAGAAATAAAGGTGGATTAATACTTGTAAATTTAACTTAAGTAATAAACCACCTTATTTCCATTTATAATACTTTTCATAAAACCAACTCCTGTTACAATTTTTTATAAAAGGATAAAAATATAATATGTCTATCCTTTGGTATAAATTGTATTATATATGCAATTAAATGTAAATAGGTTGCACTAAAACTTAAGTAATAGTTCTTTATTATAATTGATGTTAAACAAATGTAGCCACCCTTCCCTTGTAATTATTAATCTTAGTGTCTACAAATATGTATTAGCATATTTGTAGTTCTAATTATTTCCTTATCATAATTAGAGTATGAAAGCCATTTATACCAAGCTATATAATTCATAATGTTTTGATATATATTATTATAATATCTTTTCTAATTTATATAGCTATATCAACATTATTGTCTAACAGAGCCTATAATAAAAATAGTGGGGCAGGGTTCGACTTTATAATAAAATACTTACTATTAAAACTAGATATGAAAATGTTAGTGAATGCTTTTAGATATTTTGATTAATATAACTTAGTTTTTAGTGTTTAATAATCCGTTAAGAAATTTGCGTGTCTGACCGTAGGGAGTTCGTAAATTTTAGGCTTATTAATAAGATAAAAGCTTAGTTGTATTCAAAATATCGTTGCATTCGCGGTATTTTCATATATAGTTTTGATAACCCGAATGTTATCTCTTATTATGTGCCATAACACTAGCGATTACTGAAGTCAATGGGATAGTCATAATTAAAATCTTTTTCGATTTTTATCCTTACTTTATTTCCTTTTAATTATCCTTCCTTGCTAAAATATAGTATGTAATTTAGAGAAGCATTAGAACAAAAAATTTTTATCCTATTTTAAAAAAATATACATTCATGATAAAATAAAAAAGTCTTCATTTGTAAAAATTTTAATGTAGATTTTTTTGAAATTCGTAACGGAAATTATACCTATTTAGAATTTGAATAGGTATATAATTTTCTACTCATTATAAAATAATAATCTTAAAATGGAGGTGATTGTGTGGTAAAAGATTTTGCTCATCTTCATGTGCATACACAGTATAGTTTACTTGATGGATTTGCTCGAATAGATAAGCTTATTAAAAGAGCTAAAGAGCTTGATATGAAGTATGTTGCTATTACTGATCATGGATGTATGTTTGGGGTGATAGATTTTTATAAAAAGGCTAAGAAAGAGGGAATAAAGCCTATTGTAGGATGTGAGGTATATACAGCTCCTAGATCCTTAAAAGATAAAGATCCTAATTTCGATAAATACCAAGGACATTTAGTTCTTCTTGCAAAGAACATGAAAGGATATAAAAATCTTATAAAGCTTGTTTCAAAGGCTTATGTTGAAGGTTTTTATTATAAGCCAAGGGTTGATTATGAAGAGCTAAAAAAACATAGTGAAGGAATAATAGCTTTATCAGCTTGCCTTGGAGGCGATATACAGCAACATCTTATGAAGAGAAATTATGAAAAGGCAAAGGAGTTAGCTCTTAATTTAAATGAGATGTTTGGACAGGATAATTTTTATCTTGAGCTTCAAAATCATGGTATAAGGGAACAAAAAGAGGTTAATTTGAGTCTTTTGAAATTGTCAAAAGAAACGGGTATACCTCTTGTTGCTACTAATGATGTTCACTATGTTAATAAAGAAGATTCAAAAACTCATGATATATTGCTTTGTATTCAAACTGGAAAGACTTTTCAAGATGAGAAAAGAATGAAGTTTGAAACACAGGAGTTTTATTTAAAGTCAAAGGAAGAGATGTATGAATTATTTTCATATGCACCTAGCGCTCTTGATAACACCGTCAAAATAGCTGAAATGTGTAATGTAGAATTTGATTTTAATCAAATTCATTTACCTGAGTATGATGTACCAAGTGAATTTACAAAAAGTGATTATTTAAGAAAATTATGTACGGATGGATTGTATGAAAGGTTTGAGAATCCATCACAGGAAATGATAGATAGATTAAATTATGAGCTAGATGTAATAAATAATATGGGATATGTAGAATACTTTTTGATAGTTTGGGATTTTATAAACTTTTCAAAAGAGAACAATATAATGGTAGGTCCAGGAAGAGGAAGTGCTGCTGGATCAATAGTTGCGTATACTCTTAAGATAACTGATATAGACCCTATGAAGTATGATCTTATATTTGAAAGATTTTTGAATCCTGAAAGGGTTTCAATGCCAGATATTGACATTGATTTCTGCTATGAAAGAAGAGAAGAAGTAATAGATTATGTTAAAAGAAAGTACGGAGATGATCATGTAGCACAGATAATAACATTTGGAACAATGGGAGCCAAGGCTGCTATAAGAGATGTCGGAAGAGTTTTAGATGTTAGTTATGCTCAAGTTGATAAAATAGCAAAAGAAATTCCATTTGCACTTGGTATGACTATAAGTAAGGCCTTAGAACAGAATAAAAACCTTAAGAGTATGTATGAAGAGGATAGGATAGTTAAGGAGATAATAGATACATCAAGAGATCTTGAAGGTATGCCAAGACATGCATCAACTCATGCGGCAGGGGTTGTTATATCTAAGGATCCTGTAGATAATTATGTTCCTTTATATATGCATGAAAATGGTGTTACAACTCAATACACTATGACTACACTTGAAGAGTTAGGCCTTTTAAAAATGGATTTTCTAGGTCGTGCGATACGTTAGTTTGAAAGGTTATCAGAAATGGTAATCGAGGATAACTTATTAGAAAACTGTAATTCTGATGGTTGGAATGAGAGCAGTCAGGTTTGCTCGAAACACCACGCTAATATCCCACATGCATTATGTTTCATATAAAATATGGTGTGTGAAGCTGGGTGAAGTCGTCGAATACCAAGGGAATTCAACCGAGGTACAGAGTAGGCGGGCGGTGATAGGATATGGTTAGAATGTGGTTCAACACCACTGACGAATCTTCGAATGTAAGGCTCTTGAGGAAGTTGTATAACCTGAGATGGTTATATAGTACCGATGCGGTATGCTTGATAGGGAAAAGTAGTCATGTCCTAAGCAAAATTCCTGATACTCGACAACGAGAGTATAATGCAAGCAGGGTTAAAGAAGAAACCTAAGTCTTATCAATACTAGGAGTTACGGAACGTAGAAAGCTAGTGATTGCTATTTAAACCTTATATGAGGGGCAAGTGTAACGAAAAGATAATTTATCTATAAGTTATTTAACACTAGTGAGAGTGGAGTCACAGTACCAATGAAACCATGATAATAAATGGTGAAGGGATAGGCTCTAGTCGTTTTATGAGATATTAATTAATTGATAAACTATTTCGCTTTTCGAGTATGACAGGGAAACAACCACCTCTAGTTTTATACAAGGAGGTTGCCCAGCGAAATGAATATATACAGATACAATCAATACTACCAAATGCAAGAAATATTTGATGGATTATATAACGATTCATCAAACCAAGTTGAATTTAAAAACCTTATGGACACTATTGCGAATGATAACAACATTAGATTAGCTTTCAGAGTTATCAAATCTAATACAGGCAGTAAAACCGCTGGAACTGACGGTATAACCATTCAAGATTTTAAGAAAGAATCTTTAGATGAATATATTTCACTCGTTAAAAACAAGTTAAATAATTTTAAGCCAGATACAATTAGACGAGTATTCATACCTAAAGAGAATGGTGACAATAGACCGTTAGGCATTCCATCTATGATTGATAGATTAGTGCAACAATGTATTAAACAAGTGCTAGAACCAATATGTGAAGCAAAGTTTCATCCACATAGTTATGGTTTTAGACCTAATAGAAGCACTAAACATGCCATAGCAAGACTTAATAGTTTAGTCAATCAAGCTGGTCTACATTATGTTGTAGACATAGACATTAAAGGATTTTTCGATAATGTCAGCCATAACAAACTTATAAAACAAATGATTGCATTAGGTATTAAAGATTTTAAATTACTCAAAATCATTAAATTAATGCTTAAAGCACCTATACAGGGCGAGGGTATTCCAAATAAAGGTACACCTCAAGGAGGAATATTATCACCGTTACTTTCTAATATTGTGTTAAACGAATTAGATTGGTGGATTAGCTCTCAATGGGAAACACATCCAACACACCATGAATACACTCAACTAAATAAATATAATGCAATGAAAAAATCTAAACTAAAAGAATTCTTTTTAGTAAGATACGCAGACGACTTTAAAATTGTTTGTAGAAGTTACACTGTTGCAAAGAAAATATTTATTGCAGTTGAAGAATGGCTAGGTAAAAGACTAAAACTTAAAATCAGTAAAGAAAAGTCCAAGATAGTAAACCTTAAAAAAAATTATTCAGACTTTCTAGGCATCAAGGTCAAGGTAATACAAAGACCCAAAAGTAAGCATGGCTATGTTGCTCAATCAAGAATAGCGGACAAAAGATTTAATAAAATTTTGCAAGTCTATAGGGATAAAATTAAAAAGATTAAGGAAACACAAAATATAAAGTATGTTGCAGAGTTAAACAGCATGACATTAGGTATTCACGAATATTACAACATCGCAACATATGTTAGCTTAGACTTCAAAAAGATAAATTGGAAGTTATTAAGATATATGTTCAACTCTTTTAACAAATATGGTAAACAGGAAGTGCCAAACATTAATATGACAGATTCAATTTACAAAAAGTTTTACGGTAATTCTAAAAGTAAAACATGGCTGATGTTTGGGAAATACATTTATCCAATTCATTATGTGAAGCACAAATCAACAATGAACTTTAAACAAACCATTTGTGATTACACAATGAAAGGGAGAGAATACTCTAACAAAGCATTGAAATCAAAGACACATGTATTAGCGATTGAAATGGCAAAAAGATTTAATATAAACGAAACAGTGGAATTCAATGATAATCGAATTTCACGTGCATCTATGACAAATATGAAATGTGAAGTCACTAAAATTGAATTAGAATTAGAAAATATACACTGTCATCATGTTATTCCACGAGAAATGGGTGGAGATGATAAATATGATAATCTAAGAATTGTCCATAAGGACATCCATATGCTAATACATGCAACAAATGAAGATACGATAAAGAAATACATTCACAAGATAAAGGATTCAAAAAATACCATTAAAAGAGTATTAACGAACTTAAACAACCTTAGAATAAAAGCTAACAATTATAAACTTGAAGAAGCTACTGTCAGAGAGTGGTTAGAGGTTAAAACTTGGAAAAATAAATAGGTAGTAATATCAACTAATTAGTATTCAAGAAGGAAACGATGGAACGCCGTATGATGGGAAACTATCACGTACGGTGTGAAGCGGGGGAAAGGGAGTAATCATAACAGGTAATGCTGATGAAGAAACCTACCTATCGCTATTTAGAACTCTTACTGTAATAAGAGATGCTCTTGAACTTATACAAAAAAATCATAATGTAGAAATAGATTTTTCTAAAATGGAATACGATGATGAAAAGGTGTATGAACTTTTAAGTTCGGGTAATACGCTTGGAATATTCCAGTTGGAAAGTGCTGGAATGAGACAATTTATGAAGGATTTAAAACCTAATAATTTTGAGGATATAGTAGCTGGAATATCTCTTTATAGACCAGGACCTATGGATTCTATACCAACTTATATAAAGAACAAAAATAACCCAGATCAAGTAAAATACCTTCATGAAAAATTAGAGCCTATACTTGATGTAACTTATGGATGTCTTGTATATCAAGAGCAGGTAAGTGCGACACGTTCCGTCAAAAGATAGAAATATCGAGGAGACGGCAAATTGAAGATTTCAATTTGAACTTATAATTTGAAGAGTAGAATGAAGGAGTAACGCCCTGAAATGCTCTCTCTAATAGTCCCCACATGCATAAGAAGTTGAATATTCGGTTGTATGAAGCTGGGTAAGGCAGGTTGAGAGTTATCCTAACAGAGAAGCTATGGCTGAGACAGTTAGTGATGTGACACTTAGTGGAGCTGAGGAAAATCACATAGAGGTATGTGACATAACCTATAGACCGAGAGGCTATAAAATATCTATGGTGAGAATGTATTTATAAATACTGACGAACTTCCGAATGTACGGGTCCTGAGTTCTAAATAGTAGAAATGCTATACCCTCGTTTGAGGAGTCAGTGAGGTTGAGTAAGAGTTTGCTTTATGAAAGACCTTATAGTGTTACAGGCACTATCAAGCTGACGGGCTTAAAGGAAGCACCTAAGGATATATGAAAAAGCTAAAATTATAGGAACGTGGAAAGCTTAGAACATGGAGGAAATTCAATTCCTAAGAAATGTTGATAAGGAAAGGATTATTAAATCTATAACTTATCTTAATCTAAGTGATAGTGAAGCCATAGTACCGACGAAACGATGATAATAAATCGTGGAGGGATGGGCTTTAGTCGGAAATTGCAAATAATAAAATATAACATTATTATCAAAATACGATAATTTCAAAGGTTCGAGTATGACTAAGAGAATGCACTGTTAAATCTAATTTGATGGGGTATGACTTTGATAAGACAAAATCAAGAAAAGAAAAAGAAAAAGAGTTCACTTAGATACAATGAATATTATAGTATGCAAAACACATTTGATTTTCTATATGACAAATCCAAAAGAAACGAAAACTTCTATAAACTGTATGAAATAATCATTAGTGAAGAAAATATACTTTTAGCATATAGAACAATAAAATCAAATAGGGGTAGTACAACTAAAGGAAGTAACTCGAATACTATCAAAGATATAAAACTATGGAGTGAAGAGGATATAGTAAAATATATCAGGAAGAGACTTGATAACTATAATCCCCAAGCTGTTAAAAGAATATTCATTCCAAAACATAATGGTAAAATGAGACCTTTAGGTATACCCACAATTGAAGATAGAATTATTCAACAATGTATCAGACAAGTGATGGAACCAATATGTGAAGCTAAGTTTTATGATTATAGCTTTGGATTCAGACCAAACAGAAGTGCTAAACATGCGATAGCAAGATGTTATCATTTAATGCAAAGAGCTGACCTACATTATGTTGTAGATATTGATTTAAAAGGGTTCTTTGATAACGTCAATCACAGTAAACTACTAAAACAAATTTATAGTTTAGGTATTAGAGATAAAAGGCTAATAAGCATACTGTCGAAAATGCTAAAATGTGAAGTAGTCGGTGAAGGTATACAGGATAAAGGAACACCTCAAGGTGGAATCCTAAGTCCTTTACTCTCGAATATAGTTCTTAATGAACTTGACTGGTGGGTAGATTCTCAATTTGCAGGAATAAAAACAAGACACAAATACCAACACCAATTAACACATAATAGAGCACTCAAAGGAACGAATCTTAAAGAAATGCACATAGTAAGATATGCAGATGACTTTAAAATCTTTTGTAGAGATTATAATACAGCGTATAAGATTAAAATAGCAGTTATGGATTGGTTAAAAAGCAGATTAAATCTTGAAATTAACCAAGAAAAATCCAAAATTGTAAATCTTAAAAATAATTTTTCAGAATTCCTTGGATTTAAAATGAAAGTTCATAGGAATGGAATAAAACGCTATAACGGCAATGATAAAATAAAATACACAGTTAAAAGCTATGTATCAGATAAAGCCGTTAAAAATCTTACAAACAAAATCAAAAGACAAATTAAAGCCATTCAACACTCAAGTAATCCACGAGGTGATTTAGCAAAACTAAATCAAATGATATTTGGATATCATAATTACTATGACAGTGCTTCTCATGTTTGTAAAAGTTTTCATACTATAGAATATAATGTTCTAAAATATATGAAAAACAGACTCAAACCTTTAGCAACAACAACTGGTAAAAAGAACAGAGTTATTGAAAAATACTATGGGAATAGTAAAGCCGTAAAATATTATTGCGATTATGCAGTAATACCTATTGCATACATTAAAACAAGAGCTCCAATGCAATTTAAACAAGAAACTTGTGACTACACAGAAATAGGAAGAGAGAGAATACATGAGTATCTCAAACTTACAATTTCAAGTAGAATTGCAGATATGATGAGATTCTTCGCTAAGTCTGGTACAGTTGAATATAACGATAACAGAATTTCCTTATTTTCAGCACAAAACGGACAATGTGCAGTAACAAAAAGAATCCTTAAAACGTTTTATTTTCATTGTCATCATAAAGTACCAAAACATTTGGGTGGTGACGACAGTTATCAAAATCTTGTAATTGTAGAAAGTAGAATACATCAATTAATACATTCTGTAAATAAGAATATAATTGATAAATATATTAAGGAACTTGGGCTTAATGAAACCCATATTAAGAAAATTAACAACTACAGAAAACTCTGTAATTTAAAGGAAATTGATGTTGCATAAGAAATAAGAAAATCTTGATTTATACTTAATGTTAATTATTATATTATTTGTGTTTCGATGGAACGCCGTATGAGTAGGAAACTCTCACGTACGGTGTGAAGTGGGGGAAAAGGTGGAGATTACATCAAAACCTTACCTATCACTATTGAGGGTTGTTAGAGATTTAGCTGGATATTCTTATGGTCGAAGTGATTTAGTTAGACGTGCCATGGGTAAAAAGAAAATGGATGTAATGGAGCAAGAAAGGCAATACTTTATACATGGTAAACTTGATGATAATGGAGATATCGAAATAGACGGTTGCGTTAGAAATGGAGTAAGTGAAGAAATAGCAAACCAAATATACGATGATATGATAGATTTTGCCAAGTACGCATTTAACAAGTCACATGCAGCTGCATATGGAGTTTTAGGATATCAAACTGCATATTTAAAAGCACATTATCCTGTAGAATTTATGGCAGCTCTTATAACTAGTGTAATGGGCAATACAAATAAGGTTGTGGAGTATATAAGAGAATGTAACTCGCTTGGTATACAGGTTTTAAAACCAGACATAAAAAAAAGCTTTGGAAAATTTTCAGTTGAAGAAAAAAATATAAGATTTGGACTTGAAGCTATAAAAAATGTAGGAGCTAATGCTATAAGGGATATAGTAGCACAAAGAGAAATAAGCGGTGAATTTGAGGATTTTGTTGAATTTTGCAAAACCGTTAATTCAAAGGATTTAAATAAAAGAGTTATAGAATCACTTATAAAATGTGGAGCTTTTGACAGTATAAGTCCTAATAGAGCTCAGCTCATGGCTGGTTATGAAAAAATAATAGAGAGTATAACAAATGATAAGAAAAAAAATATTCAAGGACAGATATCTTTGTTTGAAATGGGTGATAAACAAGAAGAAAATAATATATATATACTTCCTAATGTATCTGAATTTAAAGAAAAAGAGAGACTTTTATTAGAAAAGGAAGTTTTAGGCATGTATATAAGTGGACATCCATTATCACAATATGAAAGAGAACTTAAATTAAATACTAATATGAATAATTTTATTCTTTCAAAAAACGAAGAAGAAGATTATGAAAAATTCTTAAAAATGGATAATAAAGATGTTATTATAGGTGGTATAATAATAAGCAAAACTATAAAAACTACTAAGAGAAACGATATAATGGCATTTATAGAAGTAGAAGATTTAGATGGGAGTATAGAGGTAATCGTATTTCCAAGAATCCTTCAAAAATACTCAGATATTATAATGGAAGATAAAATTATATATATAAAGGGAAATATGAGTATAAAAGAAGGAGAAAATGCAAAAATTATAGCTAATAAATTTGAAGAAATAACAAAAATTGATGATAGAGAGTTATGGGTTAAATTGAACGATATAGAAGATAATGAACAGTTATATAAATTGAAAAAAATATTAAATAAGCATAAAGGAAATTCATTAGTTTGTTTATACTGCCAAAAATCTAAAAAAGCATTTAAAGCAGAAAAAAATTGCATGGTTGACTTGAATGAAGAGTTAATAAATGAATTACAAGAATTTTTTGGTGTTCAGAATATTAAAATCAAAAATATAAGTTCAAAAAATATTTAAAATTATGTTATAATATATGATAGTTAGAGATAAAATATAGTTTTTATATTTTATCTTTAAGTAAATCATAATATTTTCAATTTAGGTATGAAATTTAAAAGTGAGCTAAAATATCAATTGTTTTAAGCAATGAATTCCATCGGAACTCGTTGACTATATAAATTATGCGATAGCATGAAGCAAATTTTTACACATAGAATAGAAATAATATTTTTTTAAATGTGGTGGGATGGAAAAGAATACATAGGGACAAAAGATGTCCCTTGATAATAGGAGGTACAAAAAATGAAAAAAATAGCTGTATTGACTAGTGGAGGAGATGCTCCGGGAATGAACGCTGCTGTGAGAGCGGTTGCACGTTCTGGTATATATAATGGATGTAAGGTTTATGGAGTTAACAGAGGATATAGAGGACTAATAGATGGAGATTTATTTGAAATGGATTTATCTTCTGTTGGAGATATAATACATAGAGGAGGAACTATACTAAAATCTGCGAGATGTCTAGAATTCATAGAAGAAGAAGGAAGACAAAAAGCACTTAATGTACTTAGAATATTTGGTATAGATGGACTTGTCGTAATAGGAGGAGATGGATCTTTTCAAGGAGCTCAAAAACTAAGTGAAATGGGATTCCCTGCAATAGGTATTCCTGGAACAATAGACAATGATTTAGCTTATACAGACTATACTATAGGATTTGATACAGCTCTTAACACAGTTATAGATGCGATAAGTAAAATAAGAGATACTACATCTTCTCATGAAAGATTGAGCATAATAGAAGTTATGGGAAGACATTGTGGAGACATAGCCCTTTATGCAGGACTTGCAGGTGGAGCTGAGAATATAATAATCCCAGAAGCTAATTATAATGAAGATGATATATGTAAAAAATTAATTCAAAGTAAGAATAGAGGAAAAGCTCATAGTATAATTATGCTTGCAGAAGGTGTAGGAGGATCTCAAGATTTAGCTGAAAGAATAAAGGAGAAAACTGGTATAGAATCGAGAGCTACAATACTTGGACATATTCAAAGAGGAGGAAGTCCTAGTGCATTTGATAGAATAATAGCTAGTCAAATGGGTGCGAAAGCAGTTGAATTATTAATAAATGGAAAATCTTCAAGGGTGGTAGGTATAAAGAATAATTCTATAATAGATATGGATATACATGAAGCTTTAGCTATAGAAAGAAAGCTTAATAAAGATATATATAAGTTAGTAGATGTATTATCTATATAGATTGTAATTTTAGTTTAAATATAAAGCCAAACTTAATTCAGATAAAGTTTTTGCTTTAATTGAATTTTTAGTTGCATAAGTGCCCTTTGGGGTAAGCTAATCCAGAAGTTCTTAAGTTCTTAAGTTCTTAGCTTTAGCCTGAACAGGATAAAGTTTTAGAACTTTTAGCTTTCGGATAAAGTTAAAATTATTTGAGGAGGATGAATAATGTTAGAAAAAAAGACTAAAATTGTTTGTACAATAGGACCTGCGAGTGAAAAAAAAGAGGTTTTAAAAGAACTTGTGAATAATGGTTTAAATGTATGTAGACTTAACTTCTCTCACGGAGATCATGAAGAACACGGAAAAAGAATAGATACGATCAAAGAATTAAGAGAAGAATTAAATAAGCCAGTAGCAATACTTCTTGATACAAAAGGACCTGAAATAAGAACTGGTAAGTTTGAAGATCCTGAAGTTTTACTTGAAGAAGGTCAAACTTTCACTATCACTATGAAGGAGATTCTTGGAACAAAAGAAATGTGTACAGTAAGCTACAAAGAACTTATAAATGATGTAGTAGCTGGAGACACTATATTAATAGATGACGGTCTTGTAGGACTTAAGGTACAAGAGATAAAAGGTGAAGAAATAGTTTGTATAGTTGAAAATGCAGGTATTGTAAAGAATAATAAAGGTGTAAATGTACCAGGAGTAAAGATTAATCTTCCAGCTATAACTCAAAAAGATAGAAGTGATATAGAATTTGGTATAAAGCAAGGGATCGATTTTATAGCAGCATCTTTTGTTAGAAAGGCAGCAGATGTTATAGCTATAAAAGAAATACTTGAAGCTAATAATGCAGCAGATATTCAAATTATATCAAAGATTGAAAATCAAGAAGGGGTAGACAATATAGATGAAATTCTTGAAATTTCTGATGGTATAATGGTAGCTAGAGGTGATTTAGGTGTTGAAATACCAACTCAAGAAATACCAATAGCTCAAAAAATGATGATTAGAAAATGTAATGAACTTGGAAAGCCTGTTATTACAGCAACTCAAATGCTTGACTCTATGATGAGAAATCCAAGACCTACAAGAGCAGAGGTTACAGACGTTGCAAATGCTATTTATGATGGAACAGATGCTATAATGCTTTCAGGAGAAACTGCTGCGGGTAAATATCCTGTTGAAGCGGTTAGAACAATGGCATTAATAGCTAAAAGAACAGAAGAATCTCTTGATTATAACAATATATTAAAATCAAAGAAATTAAATCAAGTAAATGTTACAAATGCAATCAGTCATGCGACTTGTACAACAGCTATTGATTTAAAAGCTTCTGCAATAGTAACATCAACATCTTCAGGACATACAGCTAGAATGGTATCTAAATTTAGACCACAAGCTCCTATAGTTGCAGCTACTAACTGTGAAAAATCTATGAGAAGACTTGCACTTAGCTGGGGAGTATATCCAGTATTAACTCAAGCGGCAACTTCAACTGATGAAGTTATAGATAACTCTATTGAAACAGCTCTTGAAGCAGGATATATTAAAAATGGTGAATTAGTGGTTATAACTGCGGGAGTACCTGTTGGAGTAGTTGGAACAACTAACTTAATAAAGGTTCATGTTGTTAGTGAAATAATAACTAAGGGTATAGGTATTGGAAGAAAAGTTGTAAGTGGAAAAGTTCGTTTAGTAAATAATGTTTCTGATATAAAAGATAACTTTGATGAAGGAGATATAATAGTTACTACTTTAACTGATGCTGATATGAACAATTATATTGAAAAATCATCTGCTATAATCGCACAAGAAGGTGGAATTACAAGTCATGCAGCTATAGTAGGGCTTAACTTAGAAAAAGCTGTAGTAGTTTCAGCAAAAGATATAATGAGTCTTGTAAAAGACGGAGAAATAATTACTGTAGATACTGCTAGTGGAATAATATACAAAGGAAATACAAGAGTTTTATAAAATGAAAAAGCAAGCTTATGCTTGCTTTTTTTTGTTTTAAATTATCCCTCAACATAAATTACCATATTCAAAATTGATGATTTTATAAAGATTATATAAAAAATAATATAATTGTGACGATAAATATATTAAATAATACAGGTGTAATTATTAATGGGGGATCGTATGATGACAGCAAAGAAAATAAAACAATCAGCTCTAGAACTGATATCACAAAGAGGATATTCAGATACAACCCTATCTTTAATAGCAGAAAGAGTGGGAATAAAAAAACCTTCTATATACAGTCACTTTGAGAGCAAAGAAGATATTTTCTTTTGTATATTAGAAGATGAAACTAAAAATTTAAAAAAATATATAGAATCTATATTGGATGATATAAAAGAATCCGAATTAGATGAAAGTTTATATCTAATTATATATAAATTTGCTAATTATTTTAATAAGAATAAAATATTAGCGAAATTTTGGAATATAGTTATGTATTTTCCGCCATATAGTTTAGAAAAAGAGTTTAAATCTGAATTTAACTTAGTTAAAGATAAAATTTATCAGCATATTTATATTAATTTTAAAGAAAAACATAAGAATGAAAAATTTGATGAAGAAGAAATGAAAAATATAATTTATTCATATGAATTAATATTAAGAGGAATTCTTACTATGATTATATATGACAATGATTTTAATATGGAAAAAATAAAGCCATTGTGTATAATTTATTTTAATGGAATAAGGAATGCATTAAAATAAAACCTTTCTCATAACAAAATAAGAAAGGTTTTAGGTTAATGTATGATAAAATGGTATAAAAAGTATAGTGGTATAGGGGATGTATTATTTATGGAAGTCAATATAAAAAACAAAATAATGTATAAACTGACAATTGTATTTATTTTACTTATAAGTATATCTATAGGTATTTTAGGTATAACTACATATTATAAAGCGAATTGTATACTAGAAGATACATTAAAAGATACGTCTAAACAATTATCGAAGCAGATAAGAGGAAAACATTTTAACTATAATAGAGGAAAATCAATTTAATTTAGTTCAAATGTCTAGGGATCCTAATATACAGAGATTAGCAGAGGATAATTCTGTAGAATCAACAGTTATAAAAACGTTTGAAAGTTTTAAAAATGCTCATATGAGTGTAGATAATATATATATAGTTATGGAAAATAGGAAAACGGTTTCGTATCCTGAAAATAAGTTTGACAAAGAATATGATGCTACTCAGGATATGTGGTATAAAAATGCTATTGATAAGGATAATATTTTTTGGAGTAATCCATATAAGGATAAAAATACAGGAAAAATGATAATGACTATGAGCATACCTGTATACAATCTTATGAATAAAAATGAGTTTGTAGGTATTTTAGGCGTTGATATGTCTATAGATACACTGTCTAATAAAATAAATGTATTGAAAGTAGGAAAAAAAGGAAAAGCTACATTGGTAGATAAAGAATTAAATATTATAACAGATAAGAAACAGTCTATAAGAGGTACTAAATTAACAGACAAGATATTGATCGATGGGATTAAAAACAACAAAGATGATATATTAGATTTAGATAACGAAATAATAATTTATAGATCTATAAAAGGACTTGATTGGAGTATTATACTTACAGTATACAAAGATGAGATAAAAAATAATAATAAGGTATTACTTGAAAATATATCAATGGTTGGAATTATATCTATATTGGTTGCTTTATTTATATCGTATAAATTTTTAAAAAAAATTACAAAACCTATAAATGATTGTTTATATACTATTGAAAATATGAAAAATGGTGATTTTAGTACTAGGTGTGAGATAAAAAACAATGATGAAATAGCTAAAATAGGAGAAGGATTAAATGATATGCTGGACAATGTTTCAAAATTGATAAAAAATACACAAAGTGTATGTGAAAAAGTCAATATGTCGTCTCAGAAGCTATATCTTTTACTGTTAATGAAATAGCCAGTGGGTCTATAAAACAAGCTACTGAGGCTGAAAAAGGAGCGAATTTAACTAATAGTTTATCCAATAAGCTTAAAGTACTTTTAACCAATACACAGGATATGCTAAAAAGTATAGAGAATGTAGAAAATGCTAATTTAAATAGTTCAAAGGTTATAGACGAACTAAGTGTTAGCACCAAATTAAATAATAAAAATACATCACAGGCTCAAGATGCTGTACTTGAACTTAACAAAAAAGCTAAAAATATATCTACTATATTAGATACTATAACAGCTATAGCTGATCAAACTAATTTGTTAGCTCTGAATGCATCTATTGAAGCTGCAAGAGCAGGTGAAGCAGGTAGAGGATTTGCAGTGGTTGCAGATGAAATAAGAAAGCTTGCAGAAAGTTCGAATAATGCAGCTGATGATATAAAGAATATATTAGATTACATACAGATAGATAGCAATAATACTGTCAATATAATAAATATGCTTGAACAAAGTAATTTGAAACAATCGAGTACTGTAGAATATGTAAATAATTCGTTTAATTCAATAAAAGCATCTACAGATGAAATAATAGAAAAAATAAGGTTTATAGGCCAAGATGTTGAATGCTTAAATGAGGATAGACTAAATATAGTTGACACTATACAAAGAATATCTGATATATCAGAAAATGCTTCGGCAGGAGCTCAAGAGGTAAGTTCATCTATTGATCAACAAGCAGATGATATAGAAAAGGTAGCTAATGCATCACATTATTTACAAGAATTATCAGCAAAATTGAACCAAGAGATAAGTAAATTTAGAATATAAAATCCACAATAATTGAAGATATTCCCTAGATTGTATTCGATCTAGGGTTTTCTTTGTTAAAAAATAAATTCAGAAAACTTTGAAAAATTAATTGATTTATATTTTTTCAAATAGTATAATAATTATTAAATACATTTAGGATGTGTATAAAATATCTAGAATATGCATACTATATTAGAAACAATTAAAATGATTAAAGGAGGGAACAGCTAAATGTCAAATTCAAGAGAAAACTGGGGGTCCAAGATTGGTCTTATACTAGCCATGGCAGGTAATGCTATTGGACTAGGAAACTTCTGGAGATTCCCATATCAAGCTGCTAGTAACGGCGGTGGAGCATTCATGATTCCTTATTTTATTGCAATTATCGTACTTGGTATACCTGTAATGCTTCTTGAGTGGAACTTAGGTCGTTATGGTGGAAAGTATGGTCATGGTACACTTGGACCAATGGTTTATTTACAAGCTAGAGAAGGAACAAAACCTAGAAATGCAGCTATAATAGGAGCGGTGGCAGGATCATTTGCTTTTGCAGTAACACTTCTTGTTAACTCGTATTACAATCATATTATAGGTTGGTCACTTGGATATGGATTCTTATCATTGACTGGTGGATATACGGATATGAGCGTTTCAACAGGAGAGGTATTTGTAAATTATATTCAAAATCCATCTATGGTATTTACATTCTGGGTAATAGCTTTAGCAGGACTTGGGTTCGCAGTTATGCGTGGAGTTCAAAAAGGTATAGAGACTTGGGCTAAGCTTATGATGCCGGTTCTTTATACATTTGGTATCGTTCTTGCTATAAGATCTTTAACTATGGGAAGTCCAGTTAACCCTGATTGGTCATCTATGAAGGGTCTTAACTTTATTTGGAATCCTGATTTTTCAACATTTACATGGAAGTCAATAGTTGCAGCAGCAGGTCAGGTATTCTTTACATTATCAGTTGGTATGGGTATTATATCAAATTATGCATCTTACTTAAAGCCTGATGATGATATTATAGTTTCATCACTTGCAACAGTTTCACTTAATGAGTTTGCAGAGGTTATACTTGGAGGAACAGCTGTTATTCCTATAGCTTATGCATTCATGGGACCTGATGGAATGGGTCAAGGTGTTGGTCTTGCATTTATAGCACTTCCTAACGTATTTAGAACTATGGGTGGAGGACAGTTTGTAGGAGCTTTATGGTTCTTCTTATTATTCTTCGCAGGATTTACTTCAGCAATAGCAATGTACAACTACTTAGTTGCCTTACTTGAAGAAGATATGGGTATAGCTAGAAGTAAGGGTGCATGGTATATATTCGTAGCATATATTATATTAGGTCTTCCTGTAGGACTTGAAAGTATAATGACAAAAACTGCTGACCTTGCATACTTAACAGAAATAGATAACTGGATAGGTTCATATTTATTAATTGTTCTTGCAGCAGTTGAGGTTATAGCTTGTGCATGGTTAATGGGAGAAAAAGCTTTAGTTGAGATGAATAAAGGTGGAATTTGGAAAATACCTAAGTGGTTCTTCAAATTATTCCATCAAACATTAACTCCTATAACTACATTTGTAATATTAATATTCTCTACAATTGATTATATAAAGGCTGGATACTTTAGAATGGTTCCATCATTTGTTGAGAATACTCCAGTACTAGTGCCTTGGGTTAATGGAGCTAGAGTAGTTATAATTGTAGTGTTAATTGTAGGATTTATGCAATCTTATAGATCTATTAAGCGTAAATATGGTAAAGAACTTTCTGAAAATAAAGTTTCTATACGTATATAATTAGGAGGGATTAATTATGACTGGTACAGCGCTTGTTTTTATGATTACAATATGGACAGTTATACTTGTTTGTATAGCAGTTACACTAAAACCTCTATTAAAGAAAAATTAGATATATAACCCCACCGATAAGGTGGGGTTTTAAAATATAATATCAAGTTAGTTATTTCAATTATTAGAAAAATATGATACAATAAATTAAAATATTATTCTGAATTTTCTAAAACGCATTTGGAGGTGAATCTAATGAAAGCTCTGACATTAATGAATACATTAAACCAATTAACAGATTTAACTAAAGGTCTAAAGACTATCAAAGAGACGAGAAAAGAAAAATATATTAGTCAATTAAATAAACTATACAGCCAATATGAGAAATTAGAAGTACCTACAAATTTAAGTGACGTATATGATTCTTTATGTAATAAAGGAAAGGATTTAATAAAGGAAATAAAAAATAATAAAAATAATAAGAAAAACGGAGATAATATCGAAGTATATATAAGATATCTAAAAGCTGCTAAGGCAGATTTTGAAGGTCGTACAGAATATGTAAACAAATATTATAGATCATTCATATTTACAGCTATATTGTTTTTAGGATTATCTCCACAGTATTTTGGATTCGTACTTCCAGCAGTATTTTTCGTTCCTATGTACTTAGGAATCAAGGGAGTTAAGAGTAGATCTATAAATGGTCTTTATATGAGTATGTCTTTAGTTCCTGTTGGACTTATGACTTCATTTATATGGATAAGATATGGTGTATATGCAATGGCTAATTATCAAGAGGCAGTTAATAAGGTTATAATGGACACTGGAAGAAGTTTAACTACTGCAAAGGCACTGGTTACTGCACCGCCAATTCTTGCCTGTGTACTACTTTTAGTAGCAATAACTCAGCTTTATAGAGGATATAAAAGTAAGGATTTATTTATATAGCAATCATAATATTTATAATAAAAGTCTTCTTTAATAGAAGGCTTTTTTCTATGGGGTTATAATTTAGTGGTTAATTGAAAAATCATACTCATTGAAATAACACTACTTAATTAATATTTTGATAAAACTAAAGATTGTGCCTTATTAAATATCCTAAAACTTCTTAAACTCTCTTCGTTCAAACAAAGAAGTTTTTTAACGGATTTTTAAACGTCACAATCTAAGTTTTATAGCAAAATATTAATCAAAAGTAGCTAACATTTCAACGAGCATGATTTTTAGGTATGGCTGTTTTGAATTATAAGAGACGTTTAAGATATTTAGAAATAAAGCAAACTTTTTAAGTTGATACATATATTGTTTTTTGGTAATATTAATAGATGATATTTAAATAAGAAGGAGATAAATTATGTTAAATAAAGGTGAGAAGTACACGGTTGATATAGTTGACATAGGGCATACTGGAGTTGGAATAGGCAAATATGAAGGTTTTACTGTATTTGTTGAAGGTGGAATTATACAAGATAAGATAGAAGTTAAGATAATAAAGAGTAAGAAGAATTATGCAGAAGGTGAAATTGTTAAGATTATAGAAAAATCTCCTTTTAGAGTTGATAGAGAATGTTCGGATGAGTTAATAGATTGTGGAGGATGTCAAGTTATGCATCTTGATTATCAGAAACAACTTGATATAAAGACTAATTCAGTTAAAGAGACTATTAAGAGAATAGGTAAAATCGAAGATGTTAAGGTTCACGATACTATAGGAATGGACAATCCTTTTAGATACAGAAATAAGGCTCAGTTTCCAATAGGAAAAAGAGGTAGTGAAACTGTACTAGGTTTTTATAAGAAGAAAAGCCATGATATAATACCTATGGACAAGTGTGTAATACAGCATGATATGAATGATAAGATAGTAGATGTAGTTAAGAACTATATAGATAGAAATAATGTTAGTGTATACGATGAGAGAAAGCATGAAGGAGTTTTAAGACATTTAGTTACTAAGGTTGGATTTAAGACTAAAGAGGTTATGGTTGTTCTTGTAGCCAATGCTAAAAAAATTCCTAATGTAGATGAGCTTATAAATGATTTAAAAGAGAATATAGGTGGATTTAAAACTTTGGTTTTAAATGTTAATACTAAAAAAGGTAATGCAGTACTTGGAAGACAAAACAAGGTTTTATATGGAGAGGGAATTATACAAGATTATATAGATGATCTTAAGTTTAATATATCACCTCTATCATTTTTCCAAGTAAATCCTATTCAAACTGAGATTTTATATAATAAAGCTTTAGAGTATGCAAATCTTTCAGGTGATGAGAATGTATTTGATATATACTGTGGAATAGGAACGATATCTTTATTCTTAGCTAAAAAGGCTAAAAAAGTATATGGAATAGAAATTGTTGATGAAGCTATAGCGGATGCTATAGTAAATTCTAAGATAAACAATATAGATAATGCTGAATTTTATGTAGGAGAGGCTGAAGTGGTAGCTCCAGCGCTTTATGAAGAGGGAAAGGTTGCGGATGTAGTTGTAGTTGATCCACCTCGTAAAGGTTGTGATGAGAGGGTACTAGATACTATAGTTAGCATGAATCCGAGTAAGGTTGTATATGTTTCATGTAATCCATCAACTCTTGCAAGGGATTTAGCTTATTTAGATGAGAGAGGATATAAGTGTGAAGAAATTCAGCCGGTTGATATGTTCCCTCATACTATGCATGTTGAAACTGTAGCTAAGATAGTGAGAAAATAACTGGTGTTGAGCTAGTTTAATATTAAAAAAATAATGATTTGCCACCCATTTGCCACCGTCGGTTTTCGCTCGGTGGCAAATTACTTTACTTTAGAGTTTAAAGATTGCTCGAATTTAATTACACTATCCTCATTCATTTTGCTTGTAACATGTGAATAAGTGTCCATAGTTGTTGATAACTTACTGTGACCTAATCTAGATTGAATATCTTTGATATTTGCTCCAGCTTCTAAAAGTATAGTAGCATGAGTATGTCTTAAAGAATGGAAATTAAAATTAATACCAAGCTCATAATTTACAACTCTACTTAAATACTTTAAGCTATCAGTAGATATCAATTCTCCATTTTCCTTAGTACAAACTAAATCAGTACTATTATACTGTTTTTTAGCTTCTTCAAAATTATATAAATTACTACTATAATATTGGCCATATTTAAGCCTATTTTCTAATTGATACTTTTTATGTTTTTTTAGAATATCAATTAATGTCTTTCCTATCATTATTTCTCTTTCAGAACTAACTGTTTTTGTAGTTCCAAAACACCACTCCATTCCTTTTTTAAGAATGATTTTTTCAACTTTGATTTTACCTTCTTCAAGATCTACACAATCCCAAGTAAGACCACAAACTTCTGAAGCTCTCATTCCAGTATTAAATGCAATTTGTAAAGGAATATAAAAGTTACTGTTAAAAGGAAATCTATCTATCATTCTATTGAATTTATCTAAAGTTATAACTTTTAAATTTTCTTTATCAGCTTTTCTTGTATCGTATTTAGGCATAGAAGTATATTGCATTGGATTTTCTTTTATAAATTGATATGGATATACAGCCATTTTTAAAGCACCAGATAAGACACCATAGAAACCTTTAAGAGTATTTTTAGTAAATCCATTTCTATATTTTTTATTTAGAAATTCTTGCAGCATAGCAGGAGTTAAAGTTTTTAATTTATAAAATCCTAATGTAGGTTTAATATGTCTTTCTATAATAGTTTTATATCCTTGTTGAGTATTATATTTACAGTTTATTAGAACGTATTCATTAAACCAATAATCAAAGTAATCAGCTACACTTATATTACTTTCATCAACTGTAGAACCGCATTTATCAAACTCATCTAAAGCTTTTCTTAGGGCTATAAGAGCTTCTTTCTTGGTATTACCTCCTTTTCTTTCAATCTTTTTTCTTTTACCATCAACTTTTCCAGCTTCGAAATAATAGTACCAAGTGTTCCCCCTTTTTCTTACACCGCCTTGCATATTTTAATTCTCCTCTCGAATGTACGTTCTGTGAAAACTTCTAAAAAAAAGAGCAGTTTTTTCTGCTCTTTAATTATGATATTTTAGTTTCTATATTTATAATATACTAAATCATAAAATATTACTCAATAGAAATAGATATAAAAATTTTTTTTCATACAAATATTAAAAATTACAGAAATAATAAATTTGAAATTATCTAAAATAATTATATATTCTTAAAAAATGTTTATATCTATAAAAAAATGTAAAATAGAGTAATATCATGGTAAAATATAGTTGTTTAAGGGAATAAATTGATTTAAGAGTATATAGTAAATAAATTATACGATTTCTAAGAATGTAATTTTAGAATATAAGATTTATGACCTGATTTTGTTTATAATAATAAGTTTATAAAATATATATTGGAGGCTTTATATGAATTGTTTTTTTGTGTTTCAGAATAAAAGTTATAATAAAGAACGAAAAGGAGGATATTTGTGGGCTCCTAAAACAAATAAAACTGGAAAAAGGGTTTCTCATTGGGTTACTATGGAGAGTGTTAAAAAAGGAGATCTTATTATTCACAGTTTTAATAAAAAGATAATATCATTCAGTATTGCGAAAGATGATTGTTATGAATCTGAACAGCCAGTTGAACTGCAAGAAGAGAAGCTATGGGAGGATGAAGGATGGAGAGTTGATGTGGATCATATTGACATTGTAGATCCAATTATTACATCTGATCATAAGGATCGTATAATGGAACTACAGCCTAAAACTAATGCTCCTTTTAACTGTTTAGGAAGAGGTAATACTGGATATTTATTTCACTCAAACAAAGAGCTTTCACAGTATATAATACATCAAACGGAGTTGATCCAGAAAACAGCGTTAGAACGAAATAGGATTAATGAGTTAAGAAAAAAACTTGGACTACTGTTTTTAGACGAGATCCAAATACTTGATGATTTTGGATTAGTTGATGGTGTAGAAAATTCTATTACAACTAATAATGAGTCAATAGATTATGAAGGTGTACCAAAGGAAAAGGTGGATCTAAAAGTTAATGAAAAAGGAAAAAAAACATATCCTCGACTTCTGAGCATTTCAGTAAATGCTTTGAGAATTGCTGATTTTAAATGCGAATATGATAATAATCATAATACCTTTATAAGAAAAAAAGATGGAAATCCTTATACTGAACCTCATCATTTAATTCCACTAAGCATGCATTCAGAGTTTGAGTATTCACTTGATGTAGAAGAAAATATAGTATCTTTATGTAGTCATTGTCATAACTTATTACATTATGGAAGTGAAAAAGTAGATTTATTAAGGAAATTATATGATGATAGAAAAAGTATGTTAGAGAAAGTTGGTTTAAATACTACTTTTGAGCAATTACTCAAGTATTATTAGAAAATAGTTAATTAATATATCAGATTGATTGGAGTGAGTAAAATGAGCGAATATAAAGTTCTAGATGAGACAACAGATGTGAAGAAAAAATTTTCATGGGGGAGAGTAAATAGCATTGAGTCCATGGCTCTAATTGTTAGCATTGTAAGTCTTGTTTTTGTGGTGACACAAACAATTACATTTTATAAGCAAGCTGAATACATGAATATACAGATTCAACCACATTTCAATGTATCAACAATACTAGGTGATAGAAAGGTAAATGGTAGGTATGCTGACGAAAAGCTTAGAATTTATAATGCAGGTGGGAATTTTTATGCCTTTGAAAGCAATGTTATAACATTTTTAGATATAGAACACAATAATGAAAAATATTTACTTCCTTTAAGTTATTATTTTTTTGCTTCACAAGGTTATTGTGGAGATGGAGGTACCTTAGTGCAAGAAAGTACTGGTTATGAAAATAATATTAAATTTAGCGATTTAAATAAGGAATTTAATGAGTATCTTTTAAACCATGATGATTTTGGTTCTATTGAAACAATTACTTTTTTAAAAATTAACTATCAAGATGTTTTTGGACAAACTCATACTAAATATTTCGATGCTAGGAATGGGCGATTAATTGAAAGTGAATATGGAAATGAAATATTTAAGTTACATGAAGAGTATACGCCTAGAAATTCTAACTATAATATAGATGAAATTAAGGTTTCTGATGTATTAAAATATATAGAAGGGAAAAATAAACTTAGTAGAAATATGTTGCCATATTAAAAGATAATATACAAATGTATACGAATAGCGATTAGTATTATTTTATTACACAAATGTGTATGTATATGTATATGTGATATATCAATGTAGTAAAAGTCTAGATATGTTTTCATTTTCATTAAGTATATTATTCAAAATTTTATAATTGTAAGGAGGAAATCATGGGGGGAAGTTTAATAATTGCAAAATACAAAGATTCTATTATTGGTGTTAATGATTATATAGAAAGTGTACATGGTGAAGAATACTTAATTTGTCCGTTTTGTGAGGACTTAGGTAAAATTTTGAGAGTTAACTATAATAAAAGAGGATATTTTGTTGCATGGAAAGGAATGGATGGTCATATTTGCGGAAGAGGCTGCCTCACATATCTTAATTCTGATTGGGAAGGAGCTCAGTTGGTGGAAGTAGTATCCAATGAAAATGGTGAAAAGGAAGTAGTAATTGATATATTTACTGGGTTTAACAAAGGGGTTAAAAAGATTACTAAACCAAGTGCGGACTGCACTGATGAAGTAGTTAAGCGTAAATATAAACAATATGCTCGTAAGAAAAAAGTTTTTAGAGATGTAATTAGAACAGTTAAGCAAATGAGGCAAATTCTAGAAAAAAATGAAATTACAACTTTGAAGAATTTAAATTTTAAGTATAGAGTTGGATCAGATGAAAAGTTATCAATAGATGAGTTATTAAAAATGCCTAATTCAATAGAAAATAAAAATATTGGTAAGTATAGGTTTGTTTTATTCAAAGCAAAGAGTGCGTCTAAATTAAAAAAAGGAAATAAAAGAAGATATCTAAATGCATATACAGCGAATGGAATAGATTTAGCTGTTACATATGATGTTGTTGAAAACGAGAATCCTTTCAGTGGTTTAAATGGGGAGTTTGCACTTGCATATGGAAGGATTTCAAAAGACAAAAATAATACAAATAAATATTATCTTAATCTATCAAGTGATTTTCATATAGAAAAAGTAGATAAAGAGTTTGGACAACTATTTTTTGAAGATGTTGAGCTAAGTGCCTTTGACTTTAAGCAATACTATAAAGAAAAAAAAGAACAGGAGTCCACTAAAAAAATTGAAACACGAGAAGTTCAAGATCGACATTTAGATCATGATAAAATAAGAACTATGAACAATAAAGGTGTTCACAATAAAGAGGTACAGAAACAGAATGAAAGTAATCAGACAAGTAAAATTCAGCCTAGTAATACTAATAGAGATGAAGAGAACATAGAATTTAGGACCGATAATTCCAAAACCTATAATAATGAAGAAAGCTCAAATAAATCCAATCAAAAAACAGTTGGAATTAAGGGCTTCTTAAAGAAGTTATTTCGAATGAGTTAGAGTAAAAGTATAAAAATTTTATTTATTTTGAGTCTGATTAATCTTCACAAGATAAATCAGAATAGATTAGATAGAAAACAACAGGTAAAATATGGTATAATAAGTATGGTCTTTACGGGAGGGTCTTTTTCAACAAAAAGGAGGACCAAATATGAAGACTTATATAAATTTTCTTTATCCAATAATATTAATATTATTGAGTAAAGAAATAGAAACGTTATTTGATTCTTTAATTTTAGTTGTGAAAAGTAATGATAGTATAATAAAAATAATAGTACTATTGTTAATTTCATTTGTTTTTAACAAAATATATTTATTAAAAATAGCTAAGATTAAGGAAAGTAAAAAAGATAGTGTATCCATCTCATGATGGACTCACTATCTTTTTTCTTTATTATAATGTCTGATTGATAAAATTATAATAAAGAAAAAAGTACACAGTGTATTCGATGATATTGTTGTACTTACTGTTCTAACTTGTGGTGGCATAAGCAATGAAAATAAGACTAGAGAGTATGGAGAAAGATGAATTTTGATATTATAGAATAAGTTTAGATTAAGGGGATATAGACAAAATGCATTGAGTGTATTATAATCAATGATATGATAAAAAAATAATACAAAATCACTTATAAAGTAGGAATACTAATATATATATAATGTATTAATGAAACAATGCAAAGGGAGAAGTGATACGGAAATGAAAATAGAAAAATATATTGCACCTTTGATACGTGCTAGTCTAGACAATGACTTGCGTACTGTAAGAGCATTGTCAACGAAAATAATTAGAAATATTAAAACTGATAACCCTGAGATTGCATATCAAATATCTGAGGCTTTAAATTATAATGGGTCAGGGCTTTCAACTTCACGATCTATAGGCTATGGTTCATTACCTCAAGATTCTGATTCAAGATCAGATTTATTAATTGTTCAAGAACCTATTGAAACAGAAAAACCATTTTTTGATGAAAAATTAAATAATATAATAAAAACAATAGAAGATGAAAGAAAAAATATTAATAAATTGGTTTCAGTGGGACTAAATCCAACTTCTTCAATACTATTGTATGGAGAACCTGGAGTTGGAAAAACTTTTTTGGCAAGATACTTTTCTAGCTTATTTAATTTAAAATTTGCATCTTTAGATATGGCATCGGCAGTTTCTAGTTACTTTGGCAAAACAGGTCAAAATTTACAAAAAGTAATAAATTATGCAAAAGAAGAACCTACATTATTACTTTTAGATGAATTTGATGCAATTGCGAAAAAAAGAGATGATTCATCAGATTTAGGAGAGTTAAAGCGTGTAGTAAATGTATTACTAAAGGAGCTAGAAGATTGGCCATCTCATTCGATTTTAGTTGCTGCAACTAATCATCCTGAATTACTAGATAGAGCAATTTGGAGAAGGTTTGACATGGCTATTGAAATACCGCTACCAGAAAAGGAAGCAAGACTAAATATTATTAATCATGAATTTAGGGGTATGGAATTAGGCAATATAAGTAAATTAGTTGCACTTCTTACTGAAGGAATGTCACCTGCTGATATAGTAAAAATATGCGAAAGAAGTAAAAAACAAGTAGTAATGTATGATGAAAATCTAGAAAAAGCAATAGTCTTAGAGGTTGCAAGTATGAATAAGGGGAAAAATATTGAGTTTAATAAACGTTTTTGTAAAATTGCTAGAGAAGAATTGGGTATGACATATAGGGAAATGGCATCAATCTTAGGAAAGAGTGTTTCAGCTATACAGAATTACTTGAAAAAGGGGGATAAATAGAGATGGACAATAAAAAAAGACCTATTCTAGCAAAGGGTGAAGAGTATATTATACCTCATAAACTTAAGAAGAACATTGACAAACAAGATAAAAGACCAACGTTTGATGAGGCTAGGCATAGACTCAGTGGAGAAATTAAGCAAGCTATAAACCTTATAGATAATACACCTAAAGAATTTTTATTAGATGAGGTTATTGTTAATTTAAGAATGGATGTGGATTATTCAGCAAAATCATATCACCCAAATGTTCTAATTTCTCATATAAATGCAGAAGATGTTGGAAGCAAGAAGTGGACTAAAGAAGTTAATACTAAAAATAAGAATAAACCTATAAAAACTAAAATAGGTAAAGAGATATTTTTAAGAATTAATAGAAATACATTGGAGGAATTAGAGAAACAATTAAATGAAGGTACGGATTTTTCTAAGGGGGCTATTGAAAATATTAGAAGCATAGAAACTCTATTTTTTGATACACATTCAACACTTATTGATAAGTTCGATGCCGACTGGACAGAAGGAAGAGTAGAATTAGTACTTCATCCATTTGAAACAAAATTACAAGATGCCATGGACCACTTGTTACAATTAATAAAACAAAATGGAGGAGATCCATCAAATGTAAGATATAAAACTTATAAATCAGGTATTACTTTTGCAAGTGCATTACTGAACAGAGAAACATTAAAAAATATATTAAAATATAATCCTATAAGGACAGCACATCCTATTTACTTAAAACAAATACCTGGTATACGTTTTGGTGGACCATCTATAAAACTACCTTTACCACCTACGGATGTTCAAAAATCAAGTATTAAAATTGGCGTGTTTGACGGTGGTATAGACATCCTAAACCCGTATTTAAGCAATTTTGTAACTGAAAATAATCCTATTCCAACTCCTAAAAATACAGAGTTTTTAGAGCATGGAACGGGTGTTGTTGGAGCAGCATTGTATGGAGATTTGGCCAAATATGCCTCTGGATCCGTGCTGCCTAGTCCTACTATAAATGTTGAAAGTTTTAGAGTGTTTCCCCTAAGCGATACAAATGACATAGACCTATATGAAGTTATTGATATAATTGAAGATATAGTGCCAAAAAGACCAGATATTCAAGTATATAATCTATCAATTGGGCCCTATGGAGCTATTGATGATGATAATATTACTAGATTTACATATGCAATTGATGAACTGTCTAAAACGGGGGATACTCTATTTACTGTTGCTGTAGGGAATGATGGAGATCTGGGAAATGACGAACTTTGCAGAATACAGGCTCCGGCAGATGCAGTTAATTGCTTAGGTATAGGTTCATATTCTAAAAATTATAATGGGGACTTATCAAGAGCTGAGTACAGTTCATATGGAGATGGAAGAGAAGGATGTAAAATAAAACCTGATTTCTTAGATTTTGGAGGAAGTCATACAAATCCATTTCAACTTGTATCAGTAGATGGTCAAAGGAGAGGTTTTTCTTGCGGAACAAGTTTTTCTACACCTTTAGTTACAGCTAAAGCAGCAGAAATAATTGGCAGATGCAATTTTGCTAATCCTTTGCTAGCAAGAGCGTTATTAGTTCATACAGCACAGCATCCAGAGTATAAGGCAGACAAATTTATGGGTCATGGCATAGCAAATCAAAGTGTAGAAGATATTCTTTCGTGTAATGGAAGTAGCGTTACTACTATATATCAAAGTAAGTTAAGACCAACACAATCTATAAAGTTACCTTTCCCTTTTATTGAAAATATTGGATTTAATGGTAAAGTTGTAGTAGAATGGACAATTGCGCTAGCAACTGAAATTGATGCTAAGAATACAGAGGATTATACTTTATCTTGTATAGAAGATACTTTTTATCCTAATGTTGATAAATTCACTTTTTATAAATATGTTGAAGGAAAGAGAAAAACTAGGACAGTGGATATAAGTAGCGATGAAAAATTAATAAGTGAATTGCTAGATGATGGATGGACATCAAGTAAATCTCCTAAAACATATTCAAAATTTAGTAATAATTATAAGACAGAAGAAGAACGTAAACAGAATTTTAAATGGGATACAGTCATTAAAAGAAGAGCTGTTATTAACTATAACAATTTAAAAAATCCATATTTAGTATTACATGCTATGGATAGGTATAATTGCAATATGGATTTTGTAAACTATGCTGTGGCTGTAACTATAGATTATGTAGATTGTAAAGAAGATGTTTATGATTTAACACTAAAATCGTACAATAAATTAGAAGTAAGCAAAATAAGAGCTATAAATGAAATACTAGTAAAGTAGAATTTAAATAGAGCATTTGCAATAATAAAAAGAAAGAGTGATACACTAAAAGTACAACTTAATAAAGACATAAATAAAGTAGCACTTTATGAACTTAACAAAAGACTTAGCAAGAAATATTAATTATTAAGACGAAATATTCTACAAAAGAGAAACCAGGAAAGTAATTTGGATTCCTTTAAATAAACATTGCTCTAGAATATAGCCCAATTTTAAGACAACTAGAATATGTTAATTAAGGTGGGAGGGAAAATTATGAAGTTTGAAAGAGCCTACTGTGAAGAACTTAATCGTGTAATAACTCCATACATTGCAAGGGAATTGTATTTTAATGAGGATAGTCAATTTTATGGTAAAAAATTAAGCTTTTTATGCGAAGATAAAGAATGCAGGAAAACTTTAATTGCAGTTGGAATATATCTTCAAAAAAGAACAAAGCGAGCACTTCATTTTAGGAGTAAAGATGCTTTGGAACATACGTGTTATGAAAATAATATAATTGGAGGACATGAAGGAAAAAAAATAGGAAATGATGATCCTTTTAAAGTTACAAAGTACCCAACTGAATTGATTCTAGACCCTCCTAAATCTGGTAATCCTAAAGTTGGAGGGGTTGATATAGATGATGATGAAGGCAATAAACCAAGTAAAACTTCAAATTCAATAGGATCTGGAAGTGAGATTAAAGAAACAAGATATAGGATACGTTCATTTGAACACCTAATAGATTGCTATTTAAATGGAGATAAAAAAGTTTTAGAAGCAATGGAATTTACTATAAATGGAAAAACAAAGAAGTTTTATAGCTTTTTTAAAAAAATAAATTATTATCTAGATGAGAAGGGATTAGTATATTATGGAGAAGTTTCTGGAATAAAGAAGTATGGCGAAAACTACAAAATTTATTTTAAGGATAAAGCTTGGGTAGAAAACGCATATAGAACCGTTTCTATATATATTGATAAGGAATTAATCAATAAGTTTGGTAAAAGAAAGATATTTAAAGAACAATTAGAAGATTTAAGTAATGTAGATGATAAAAAAGCAATATGTTATTTTGTGGGGGTTTACCCAGAAGTGATTGAATATGAATTCAATAAAAACAAGAAAAAATCTGCACAGGTAACAATAAAAGATTTAAGACATCTTGTATTAACTTATGATGAAATATAAGGTAATTGAAAGCTAAAAAAGATAGTCATTAATTTTTAAATTTGCGGATTATAAATAATATTTAGAATGGCTTATCCTAAAAGAGTTAAGCCATTTTTTACCATTATAAATTTCAAAAAACTTCACTTGCAATTGATATTAAAAACCGTACCATAAAAAAAAGCTTTTAAAATATATTTGGGGAATAAACGTTAATAAAAATTTTAGAATAATATAACAATAATATGGCTTTGCATTATTCATAGTATACAAAGTTTAAACTCCTTATTAATTATAAAGGAGCTATTTTTATATTTTCTCAAAAATACTAACGGTAGGTAAACTATGAAACATAATGAAAGTATTTGATTTATTATAATCCTCTTATTAGTAGACAAAAAAATAAAGCATCCAAGGGATGCTTTATTTTTTTATATTATTTTATGGGGTTTAGTATATTCTGAAACCATGAATTTTAACCTATCTAGAACCATGCCTTTAAAAGAAATTAAATAATATAAAAGCTCTTTTTGTTGGGGCGGTGTTAAGTAATTAAACCTTGGTTCCTCGCTAAGAAATTTCTTTATTATTTTAACATTATCATGAGTTAGTCTTTTAGGATTGCCTTTAGACAATCCAGCTCTTTCAAATAGAAATTCTTTAGCTTCTTGGCTAATTAATAAGCTCTCTACCCAGTTCATTGTGTTCTCAGATGTATTTTTATTAATAAACTTTGTAGGAATATTGGTATTATATTTATAGTTATTTTGAATTTCACTTTTTGTAAATCCTGTAGTTTTTAAAATATAATCAATCGTTACATTAAGTTTATCAAGAATCATTTGTCTATTTTCTTTTATAGAGTCACCTTTATTAAATAGTCTTCGTAATATTTTAACAAACTGTTCATTTTGGTTATCTGATAAATCTTCAATTATACATGGTGCAGACTCTCTTTCAGCTGAAATCATATAAAGGTATTTACCATAACCTCCTACTAGTAAATAAACATCTTCAATAGGATCTTTTTCTACGGGTAATATAAGATCATATTCTGAAAGAAAATGATCATTTCTTTTCATCCTTTTTTGAAAAGCTACAGACGTTTTTAATTCAATTATAGGTTTGATTTTATCAAGAGGAATATAAATTATTTCCTTTTTCATATACAGACCTCCTTATTAGGAAGTATATGAAAGATAAAATTTGTACTATTCCCATAATATATTACTATTTTTTTCAATCTCTATTTATTTTTAACATAAGATAGTGCTTTTTTAGATTTTTAGATTATGTCTATAATATCCAATGTCTCAATGGAGCGAGTACCTTATTATAGAGCGTATTAGAATCTATTAGATCTGATAAATCTATATTTTCATTATCGTTAAGCATTTTAAATCGAACAACTATATTAAAGTCAATCCAAATACAATATAGTTTTGTAGTGTCTATTTGAGATAAAATTAATGGAATATCACGTACTTTCTTTGCATCTAGTAGTTGATGTATAATTTCGTTTGGTAAGCTACTTTGTGTAACACTTAGCTCGTTTTCTTTAACTTTAAATCAAATTTCATCAGATTTTGGGCCGTGTGGATCAAATTCATGTGGACCACTTGCTAATTCACTTTGAAGCAATATATATAATGTATGATTGAAATAATATGGTATAATTATGAAATAATGAGTATGGGGGGATCGTATGATTATAGAGATGTTTCCAGCAAGAAATGGAGATGCATTTTTAATAAGATTAGATAATAAAAAAAATATACTTGTTGATATGGGATATATAGATACATATAAAAGCAACATAAGGGATAGTTTGCAAAAGATTAATAATGAGAATCAATGTATCGATTTATTAATTATAACCCATATAGATGAAGATCATATAGAGGGTGCGATAGAGTTCTTGAAAGAAAATGGAGAGTCTAACAATCCTAATATTATAGAAATAAAAGAGATATGGTATAACTCATATAAGCATTTACAATTCGATAAAGTCAAAGTTGATAATATCTCAAGGTTTGAAAAAAAACAATTAGAAGAAATAAAATTAAGCAATTCAGGAATATCTAAAAATGAAACAAATGAATCAAATTTAGTTAGCGCAAGACAGGGTAGTACATTAGCAGGATATTTATATGCATTAGGGTATGTAGATAAAAAATGGAACACATCATTCGATTTTGAAGCTGTAAACTTAGATACTAGTAATAAGATTGAATTGGATGATATTGTAATCTACATACTATCTCCTGATACAAATAAATTAAAAAGTTTATCAAAATTATGGAATAATAAGTTAAAAAAAATAGATATTGATTTTTCTATTAGTGATGAAAAAATTTTTGATGATGCTTATGAAATGTATATGAAAAAGATTAAACCAATTATTGACGTAAATGAAAGTAACAACATTTCGTATGGAGCAAAGTCTTTTGAAATTATTGTTAATGAAGAAATTAAACAAAGCAAAAAAGATACATCGAAAAGCAATGGAGGATCTATATCTTTTATATTAGAGTATAAAGATAAAAAAGTTTTATTTTTAGGGGATGCACATGAAGATATAATAATGGAAAATTTAGAGAAATATAAAGATGATGGAAAAACACTAAGATTTAACGCAGTTAAAATTTCTCATCATGGAAGTATAAAAAATAATTTTAATTGGATTGAAAATGTAAAAGCTAAGAAGTATTTAATTTCAACAAATGGAGAAAAACATAATCATCCTAATAAAGAAGTAATTGCAAAAATACTGCAATGTAATAAGGAGAAAAAGACATTATATTTTAATTATCCATTAGACATATGTAATGATATTAACAAAAATATGTTACAAGAAAATTATAACTATTCTATTGTCATAGGGAATGGAACTTCTAGTTTGCAAATTGAGGTGGATGATAAGGATGAATGATATAGAAAAGGAAAGAATTGAGAAGTGTGTTGTTCAGATTGAGTGTATTAATAAATTAGATGATGAAGATATAGAATTAGGGACAGGCTTTTTTATAGAGAAAAATATTGTTATTACTGCTAGTCATGTTATTGATAAGTATTATACGAATTCTTCAGATTATATTATTAATGTAATACCAATTAAAGCAGGTATAGATAGAGAGATAAAAGTAAAAAAAGTGATAGAAAACGAAAAGAATAATTTTATTGCAATTTTGGAATTAGAAGAAACGGTAGAAATAGTTAATCCATTAAAATTTACTATAGGTTATCAAATAAAAAGAGATGATAAGTATTTTTCTTTTGGTCACCCACAATGCAAAAGGATTGTTGGATATACAGTAGAAAATAAAATTGCTACTACTATAAATGAAAATCAATCAAGAAAGGTAAATTGGGATTTAAATTTAACTGGAGAGAGGTTAGAGGACTTTAAAGGGTTTTCAGGATCACCTGTAGTTATTGATAATATGTTAATAGGTATAGTGCAAACTGAATCAGATGCAAAAGGAAAAACTATATCTATAGGTATGTCAAGCATGGATATTATGAAAAAATATATTGATTGTGAATATTATGAAGAATATAATGATATACAATTAAAAAACATAGAAAAATTAAATTTTGAAATACAATTAGTAGAAATATCTGATATTAGTAAAATAATCAAAAAAATGATAAATATAAAGAATAGTACAAATAATAAGATATGCAAAAGAAAAAAACCTTATACAGTAGTAGAAAAAACACATCTAAATGAATTATCAGGTAATATTTCTGCAAAAATAAGAAAATATCATGATGAATCATTTGATATAATTGATGAAGCTATTACGTGCTTAGAGGAATATGAACGTTGTATAAGAGACGATTTATATAATTATTATTGGGAAATATATATAGATACATTAATTGAATTAGAAATTGATAGTGAAGATATTGATAAAATAAAACAACATTCTACTAGTATTTATTTAGATTTATCAAAAAACATAAAGAAACAGTTGTTTGATGGGAAAAAATCTGATATACCTAGTGATAAAATAGTTACATATATAAGTGCAATAACAGCATATGTATTTTATAAATGTAAATTTTTAATACCTATTGAGAAAATTAGTCTCTAGGTAAAGGAAATGGAGATGATGAGGAATGATTGTAGATTTTGATAATGATCCTCGTAATTCGATTATATACACTTCTAGTATAATATTATCTTATCTAAAGTGCGAAAGCAATTCTAAAAACTTAGATGATTTATGTAGATATTGTTTAAATGGAAAGATGGAGTATTCAATATTTTTCTTATCGATAGATTGGATGTTTTTAGTAGGTATAATAAAGGAGATCAATAAAAGAAATGAGGTGGTTTTATGCGATTAGTAAGTTTAGTTGTAAAAAGTTCTATAACTAATGAAGTTATTAGGTATATAGAATTCAATGAATCTGGACTTTCTTTGATAGTTGATGAGACTGATAACAAAACAAGTGGAAGTAATATTGGAAAAACCACAGCTGTAAAGGTTATTGATCTTTGTCTAGGGGCAAAATCTATATCGAGTTTATATAAAGAAAAGGATACAGGAGAAAATCATATAGTAAAGGACTTTTTAGAAAAAAATAAAATAGTATCAGAGTTAACCTGTAAAATAGATGATAAAGATTATGCTTTTAAAAGAGCCTTATATAGAAATGGAAAAAATGAGATAAATGGTGAAATTGTTAAGAATATTACTGAGTATAGGAATAAATTAAATGAAATAATATTTGATAATACAAATAATAAGCCAACATTAAGGCAACTAATTTCAAAGTTTATTAGGTTAGAAAATTCAAATGAAAGTGCATTACTTAAATATTTAGGGACATTTTGTAAAAATTATGAATATCAAGCTATCTATGAATATTTATATGGGATTGATACTTCAAAATCAGAAAACGTAGATATTTTATCGTTAAATGAAGATATAGACAAGGATATTGAAGCAATTTTTAGAAAAAATGGGGTGTCGTCATTAAGTGAATTTAAAGCAAAGATAAGTTTAATGAAAGAAGAAGTTGAAAAGTTCAAAAAAGCTTATTCAGAAGTTACAATAATAGAAGAATATGAAGATAAAAAGAAAGAAATGAAAGAAGTTCTAACATGTATAAATAAGTTAGAAGGGATCTCTGCTAAAGGAAATTTGAAAATTAACTTAATGAAAGAAAAGATAAAAAAGGAAGAAGAAAAGATATTTTCTGTTGATCATAAGCTATTAAAGAAATTGTATGATGAAACAAAGATATTAATGGATAAACCATTAAAAGATTTTGAAGAATTACAAAAATTTCATAATGGAATGGTAAATAAAAGAATTACAATGTTAAAAGAATCATTAGAAGAAATGAATAGCTCTTTAAGTGTTGTAGATAATGAATTGAGTAGACTACGTAAAGAATATGAAACAAATTACGTTAGCTTTAATACTGAGCTTAAAGACAAATTTGAAGAAAAATATACCGAGTTTTCTATAAATAAAATCAAGTTACAAAATTACATAAATGATTATGAGTATATAGTTACAAAGAAAAAAGAAAAACAAGATAATTTAGATAAAAAGGTTAAGGAAAATAATGATTTTGATAAAAAGGAAGATATCAAAAAAACTCTAAATAATTATTTTAAAAACCTAACAGACAAAATAATTGGAGAAACTTTTGCAATCGTATTGAATGATGATGAGAATGAATTTCCAGTTAAGATTATTGGTATGAATGGAAAACCAGGTACTGGAATAAAAAAAGCAATGATTACTTGCTTTGATTTAGCCCATATAAATTTAATTATAGATAAAAAATATCATATGCCAGTTTTTGAAATACATGACAAGTTAGAAAATATTGATTTGAAGGAATTAAAAAATATAATTAAAATAACTAGAAAGTTTAGAGGACAGTATATATTTCCAATACTTAATGATAGAATTGATAAGTTAGATATATTAGAAAAAGAAGTAGTATTGAGGCTTTCATCAGAAAATAAATTTTTTCAGATATAAACGAATTGTTTATAATAAATGTATATTATGAATATTAAGTAGGAATATTGAGGTTAAAAACTTTAGTATTCCTTAATGGATTTTTATAAGTCTATTTAGTAAGATAAAAAATATAAGAAAAAATTAATTATTACAATAGTCAATTATTTTATAGAAGAGATAAAATATACAAATAAGATAAGTTAGATAAAGTACAAATTATTGTTAAAAATCTATTATAAATGATAGAATATAAGAAATTATTATAATAACGTAATTTTTGATGTATTAAGCTTAATGTAGTAAAAATATAATTAGATGTCATTTCAAAAAAATAATATAGGTTTTCCTTTTTATATGAACTTAATAATTATATAATTAAGATAAAATTAAAAAGCTACAAATTAAAGATTATAATTTTGAATTTATACTTATCAAAAAATATTTATTTAAGGAGTGGTTATATGTTTCCATATATTAATAAAGAAGGACTACTTGCATGCCCTTGTGGAAATACAAATTTGTTAGTAGCTGGAAGTAAACATAATAAGGTTACACAAATACCGGTGTTTAGCATTATATGTGTTAATTGTTCTAAAAAAAAGAATAAGTTGAACCATGTTTGTGGATTAGGAACTATTAAGGATTTAATTGAGCGCGATTGTGATATTAAATATCATAATAAAGTCTTTGAAAATATTATTAGTAAGCAACTTGAAATGCCGTATAATTCAGAAACTGGAGAGATATATATATGTGATTTTATTCCACAGATAGAGTTTTAACTTAACCCATATAAAGAAAATGAATTTCATATAACACATAATAATATTCCAGATATAGTCATGTATATATTTTGAAATTTTTTATTAGTTTGCTTAGAGGAAATTATATTTTGTTTGATAGTTAAAGATAAAAATATTGTACAGTATAATAATATATGTAAATTTAATTTATACTACTTAAGTTAATGAAATCATAGCAAAGTTATTTCAATTCAATGTACTAAAATGTAAATATATAATATATTCATATAACTATTTTGGAATTGTTAAGTATATTCATAAAAAATTAGATGGATTTATTATCATATATGTATAAACTTTAATTTTAATTAAACTAAGTTCTAATTTTCGAAATCTATGTTTCTTAAAAACATTATAGAAAGTACCTAAATTACAAATGAAATGTATTATTATATAGAGCGTAGATATAATAATCAATATTTATATATTCTCAAAAATACTAATCGTAGGCAAACTATGAAACATAATGAAAGCATCCGTGTAGGATGCTCTTATTATTTATATCTAAAACTCATAATTATTAGTTTATATATCTTTTAAACAATTATTTTACTATATTTTTAACAGCAATTATAATGTACTAAGGTGCATAGCATCTTTGTATATAGGATGACTCAAAATATCTTTATCAAGCAATCCAAATTTACTTAAATCACCCATTATAGGTTGTGAAAATTCAATTGTATCTATAGAACCTCCATGGGCGTTCTTATCTGTAGAAACTTTAATCGATAGATTTTCAAATAAAAGATCTACATCTTTTGATTCCTCAATTTCATCATCACAAGAAATTATATTTTTATATCCTTTCAGTGTAATTAGCTTATCTTCATTAAGAAACCATTTAAATAATATAATATCGTAGTATAGTGGTCTCATGTAAGCTATAAACCCCATTCCTTCTTCGGTAAATCCAATAATTGTATCTTCAAAATTATCATAATAAAATATGTCTGATGACCATAAACCTATTAAATTCATTATTTTTTCTCCAATCTATTTTTTTGAACCTATTATTATATTATCTATTGTTTTTAAAGTAGAAGTATACCAAGGATATAAATCAGGTTGATTTATCCAAGACTGAGATAATTCAAGAAAGTCAGTATCGTTAGCAATAGGATAGAAAAAATTTAATAACATATCTTTTAGCATATTCCATTCTTTATCAATATTATTTGGAATATAGTTTTTATTATATAAATAATTCAATGTATATTGTCTATCTACTGGTGGTATTAAATTAGGTAAAAAATGAGCCATAACTTTTGTATTTCCTATTAAACTTATATTACTTTTCATAACACAGATATTTTTGAAAACGTACTCAATTTGCTCTAAAACCGTTTCATTTATAGTTTTAAATGAGTATTGTTTTAAAAATTCTATGCTCTCCTTTATATTTAAAATACTTTCTTTGAAAACATCAAATTCAATCATTTTTGCTCCTGTTGGACCCATTCTATGCATACCCCAAGACGTTAAAACAGCATATACATATTCTATACTGTTTTCAAGGTCATTAGTATTTAAAAGCTCTAATGCACGTTTATGAAAATATAAACTTGTACCAGTAAATGTTTTCTGGTTATAGAAAGTTTCATGATAGGATTTAGCGTTTTTTAAAATATCGTCTCTTTTATTATGTAACGTTAATTCCTCCTTCAAATGAGACATAATAAGAAATTATATATATCTATAACAAGGTTAATATGACTAAATAGAAATCCTTCGATTATATATACTTAATTATAGATATGTAAATTCCTGCTAAGTTATTACAAAATAATACAAAATCATACTATGATATGTTAAAATATACTTATAAATTTTGTGAAAAAATGTAAAAATAAATATATTATATAATTAATTGACAATAACTCAACTATTTCGGCAAGTAGGCCTTAACTTGTTCGAATTATATAATCAATTATTAAAAAATCTTATAAATCATAAAAGAGAAATAATCAAATTTAAAAAAATTATGAGAGGTAACTAATGACAAATTACAAAGAGATATTAAATCCTTTTCCACTGGATGATAAAACAGTGTTTGGAAAAGTTATAAGATGCGATAAAATTGATAATAAAGATAATGAGGGGTATTATTATGTTGTTGAAATTACGTTAACAAATAAAGAAATGATTTCTTTTGATGAAGATATATATAGTAATGATGGACTGTTAAATTCTATTACAAAGTATGCATTAGAGGCAGATGATTCATTTAGAAATAAGATTAAGAATAGTTTTGAAAAATATAATTTAACTGATGACTTAAATTGGGTATTTGATGTAGTTTCTGATTATAAAAAAGATAACAAGAAAATATTAAAAGAGTTAAAAAAAATTTATAATAAGTTTACACCTTATTTTTATGAATTTTCAGCAATTGTTGAAGATTTAGATTTAGGGGAAGAATTATTTAATTATTATCACGAAAATAAGTACTGTGAATTTATTCTTTGTGATAGTTCACAGAATAAAAAATATAATGAGCATATAATTAAGGGAAACCTTATTTTTAGTGCAAGCCCTATTGAGGTTAGAAATAAATGCTTAGTAATAACTGATAATACAATACCTTCAGGATACTTGAATAGAATAACTGATAAAACATTGTTTGAAACAGGTCATAGTGTTATAAATATTTCACACAGAGACATGTTGAAAAATTTAATTGATAAGAATATTCCAAAAAAAATCAAAAAAATTAAATATACAATGTTTAATGTTGGACAAGGGCTGTGTTCTTATGTAAGTTTAAATAGAAACTATGGTATTTTTTTTGATGTAGGATTTACGAAAATAAAACGAGATACTAAAGCCTTTTTAAATAAAGATGCCTTCAAAACTAGAATACCTAAGATAATAATATTATCTCATTGGGATTTAGATCATATTTTAGGTGTAAGCTATTGCAATAAAGAAATCTATAATAGAATCTGGATAGCTCCGGATATAAATGAGATTAAAACAAAAGATAGGTCTATTTCTGCATTAAGATTAAGTAAATATCTTCAACTAAGAGAAGCACTAAATAATTTTGGTATACTGCCATCATCTTCAGCATTTAAAAAATATTTGTTTTTGATTAATAATAGTTTTGATGGACAAACAGTTTATAAGAATAAAAATATAATATTACATAAGGGATATAATGATGAAAGAGCAGTTAATGGTAAAAAATATAGTAATTATAAGAATAATTTTGGACTTTTACTCGAACTTAAGAACAAGAGAAATTTACTTTTAACAGGTGACACAGATTATTATAGAATGCCAAAGTCTATTAAGTCTACTATGTTTAATTTTTTACAAGTGCCACATCACGGTGCCGATGCTGGAACACCTAAATATAGACCCTTAAAAAGACATCCTAAGTGTTCTAAAAAATGTAGTGTACAGTGTGGACTTGCAATAGTATCGGTAAGTGAAGATTTTAATAGTCATAATCATCCAAAATATAAAGAGCATCTTAAACTTTTAGAGCGATACGGATATGAGATACATAGAACAGATGAAGATGGCGAATGTGTAATCAATCTCTAAATCAGAAATAAACATTAATATTAATATTAATATAATCTATTGTGCTAGTTGAAATCAATTTACTTAATATGGTAAATTGATTTCAACAAAAAATCATCCTCTCAAATTTAAAATTATGGATATTTTATCCAAATGTT